>JANJTG010000452.1 GCA_024711265.1 Bdellovibrio sp.
CCAGCAGCAGGATGCCCTCGCCGCCCTCGCGGATGCCGTAACCGAGCTGCAGCGGGCCCAGCCAGGAATCGAAGCCGAAATACACGCTGCCATGCAGCTCCGACGCGCCGTCGTCGAGGTCCTGGCCGCGGCCCCAGGTGCGGCCCAGTTCGATCGTGCCGCCCAGCACCGCCGAGCGGCTGAGCACGCGGCCCAGTTCGTAGGTGTAGCCGGCGTAGGCCAGCGCGTAGTTCTGCGCCAGGCGTTCGTTCGGCCGGTAGCCGGCGAAGCGTGTCAGGCCGCCGAGGCGGAACAGGCCGGGCACCGGGATGTCGTCGTCGCTGGTGACGTGGTAGCGGAAGCCGCCGAAACCCGAGTGCTTGCCGATGGCGCGCGCCGACACCAGGTCCAGGTTCGACTGCGTGTAATCGGTGTCGGCGCCCAGGCCGGTGCGCGACAGCACCGAGCTCAGCACCGCGTAGGTGCCCGCGCGCGGCAGGTAGGTGCTGTCGATGCGGTCGTAGGTGAGCGCCAGCTCCACTTCGCCCTGGTCGAAGTCCAGGCCGGCGAACTGCGGGTTGCCGATTTCCAGCTCCACCTCGCCGTAGCGCCGGCGCAGGCCCAGGGTGGCGGCGCCGTGGTTGCCGAACTCGCGGCCGACGGCCACGTCGATGCCGAAGTTGGGCACGCGGTAGTTCGCCAGGCGCTCGCCGTTGTTGTCGAACAGGCCGAACTTCGGGCTCTCGTAGCTGGCCTGGGAGATGAAGAAATAATCGCCCTCGACGCCCAGCGGCTGGTAGTAGTCCACCAGCAGGCCGGGTTCGTCGCCCAGCTGCAGCAGTCCGCGCAGTTCGCCGCCGAGGCGGTTCACCGGCGCACGCAGCACGCCGGCGCGCAGGTTCACGAAGAAGTCGCCGCTGAAGTCCGAGTACAGGCTCAGGCCGGTTTCGAGGTAGTTCGGCCCGTGCCGGTGCGGCACCACCGTGACCACCACGCCGGCCTGGCCGTTTTCCTCGACCAGGTCGTAGCTGACCTGGTCCATGGTTTCCAGGCCGTAGAGCTCGAGCAGGTTGCGCTGCAGGCGCCCGGTGTCCAGCGGCTGGCCCGGGGCGATGTCGATGCGCGAGAGCAGGAAGGTGTCGTCGTAGCGGCTGCGGTTGTCCAGGCGCACGAAGGGCACCACCGGCACCCCGGCGGCTGGCGCCGGGCGCGCCGCGGCCAGCGTGTCGTACCGGCCCGCCTCGACCCCGAGCGCCGCCAGCTGCGGCCGCACGGCCTCCAGGCTCTGCTCGCCGATCTGCAGGGCCAGGTCGAGCTTGGCGAAGTCGGTG
>JANJTG010000277.1 GCA_024711265.1 Bdellovibrio sp.
ACGAATAACCATAGTACTACAAACTAAGGGGGGATTTTCATGAAGAGCGTTTTTGCAATCGTTTTTCTATTCACGTCATTTGCATTTGCATCTGATAATTTTGAGTCTTTCAAAAAGAATTTTTCAGCGGCGGCAGAGCCCACATTGGAAAATCTAGCGGGCTGGCACTCGGGTCGCTGTTACACTTCACGCGAGCCTGAAATTGAAAAAGCGGGCCTGTTGGTAGTCAAAGCGTCCCTGAATCCTGCGACAAACCAAGAAGGCGTTAAAATCATCATGCCAGCAGGCTCTGTTCGAGGAGAAGTCGATTTTTGGGACCAATTGGACGATGAAAAAATCGAAGTCGCAAGTTCAATGATGTGGCCGGAAAACATGGCGTTTGCACAGATGGAAAGCGGCAGCTTAGCCAATATCTTGTTTTACGATATGCCGAACATTCCTTCTGGAAAAATCAGCCTCAGACAAGACAAACAAGGATATCAGCTTCGTTTTGGTGATATCTATGACGATGCCGAATGGATTTTCTGTCGTCTTGATAAGAAAGTTCTTGGCGAATAAGCAGTCTGCAAATGTCCCTCTTGCCGTCTAAAGCGAAAGAGGGACAAAGTTCTTTTAGATTGAATTGCCTTTAAAAATCATCACTTGGCAGGACGTCCCCGTCCCGTTCGTAGAATCCTTCATGCAGTTGATAGAAAAATTCACCGCTTCGTCCGTCAAAGCACGCATCTCATAGCCGCCATGAACAATGGGTTTTACCAATAACGCCTTAAAAAGTGTTTCCGCATCCTGAGCATCATATAAAGCGGCCCGGCTCTCTGTCCCCTCGTGAGAGACTTCCGTCATGTCCGTACTTTCAATTTTGCGGATAGAAATCAAACAGCGGGCATTGCTGTTGACGAGATCACAATAGATACTTACAGCCCCCGCCTTATCTTCAAAATATTTGTATTGATGGGGTTTGCCAGTCACCTTATCACCCCAATTGAGAGGCAACCCTAGAAACTGATAGACCTGACGGGCTTCTTTTGGATTATTCAATTCAAAAGTCACCTCTTTTGCCGACTCGGTCAATCGTGCCTGCGCCAATGAAGAAACAACCAGAATCAAAAAACAAACGATAAGCTTCATATATCCCCCTCCGAAGCTAAGTTGCTGTAGACCTGTTATGAACCTTTAGATTTTCCCTTTAACAAACTCAACGACCTTATCGACAACCTGTTCAAGGTTCATGGTCGTTGTATCCACCACCAACGCGTCCTCGGGAACCGCCATAGGCGCGACTTTTCGGGTTGAATCTTGGTGGTCTCGCTGTTGTTGTGCCTTGACCATGTCCCCCTGATCAAGACCGAGTTCGGCCGCACGACGAGCCGCGCGGTGTTCGCTGGAGGCTGTCAAATAGACCTTGGCTTGCGCCTGAGGAAACACAACCGTTCCACAATCACGTCCTTCTGCGACCAAACCCTGTGGCCCCCGACTGCAATTTCTTTGCGCCTCTAACAAGGCTTTACGTACATCAGGGTAGTGACTGACTTTGCTGGCAAAATTCCCCACATCTTCATGGGCGATCAAATCTGTTACGTCCTGATCCTGAAAAAAGACACGCGTGCGCGCATCATCCATACGCACACTCCAAACGGGATTGTGCGTGAGTTCTGCCAATGCTTTGACGTCATCAAGATCGATATGTAATTGAAGAGCGGCAAAGGCAAGACCACGATAGAACGCGCCCGTAGAAACCCATTGCCAGCCCAAACGACGAGCCAACTCTCGACTTACAGAGGATTTCCCAGAGGCCGCAGGGCCATCGATTGTTATTACCATTCCCATTCATTCTCCAATAACAAAACTTTTTTAGGTCAGTACAGGGACCTCTTTGAGCACTTCCGCGAGAGCTTTAATAGCCGCTTCGTTTTCGTGATCAAGGCCGACACTCAAACGCAATTGCGTTTTGAACCCGTAGTTCAAAAGAGGTCTCATGATAATCCCACGACGTAACAAGGCTTCATTCACCTTGGTGGCGTCGCGAAGGGTGTCAAACATGACAAAATTCCCCTGAGATGGAATGTACGGCAGGCCTAATTCTTCTAACTTCTTATAGAAGTAATCAAGCCCTTTCCAGCAAGTCTGCTGCGAACGCTCAATAAATTCTTTATCTTGCAGAGCCGCATTTGCCGCCACCTGCGCTAAATCGTTGACATTAAAAGGTTTGCGCACGCGGTTAAATACTTCCACCACCTCGGCGGGGGCAATCATAGCGCCCAAGCGGAAGCCGGCAAGACCGTAGATCTTGGAAAAAGTACGAAGAACAATCAGATTCTTATACTTGTTGATGTATTTTTGTGCAGAAACATAATCTGAAGCCCTCACAAATTCATTATATGCTTCATCGAAA
Source organism: Bdellovibrio sp. (assembly GCA_024711265.1). Lineage (GTDB taxonomy): Bacteria > Bdellovibrionota > Bdellovibrionia > Bdellovibrionales > Bdellovibrionaceae > Bdellovibrio. The sequence goes on from JANJTG010000277.1 coordinate 2,393, forward strand.
ATCACAATCACATCGTCACGGTTACCCACCTTTTCTAAAAAGGCCTCCACTTCGTGTTTGGTGGCATAGGTTCCCGTCGGATTGTTGGGATTTGAGACGAAAATCAGGCGAATTTTATGTTCAGGATGTGCAAAAAAATAATCCGCAATGGCTGGCAAATCAAAACGAAATCCTTCCGCCATCGGAACTTTGTGAATCACCGCGCGATTTGCGGGGGCGCTGACTTCATAGGCATTAAACGCTGCCACAGATGTCAAAACGCCGTCTTTAGGTTCACAAAAAATCCGTGTCAATAAATCAATCAACTCATCACTGCCATTTCCAATGGCAAGTTGTTTTGTCGGGAAGCCCCATTCCTTGGACAAAGTCTGCAAAAGATCATAGTGGGATGGATCTGGATAGAGGTTCTGATGATCCAACGCTTTCTTCACGGCTTCCATCGCTTTCGGGCTAGGACCTAAAGGATTTTCATTACTTGCAAGTTTATACACCGTGCTCAATCCGTACTCACGTTGAGTTTCGGAAATGGGCTTTCCAGGTTTGTAGGGAACCAGATTCAGAATTTCGGGAGAAATCTTCACTTTAGAATCCTTTTCTTAGAGAGATTATTTTGCTATACCTGTGCGTCTAGCTTTAACAACATTCTAGAGCAATTTCAATATAGAGAGCGTTTAAAAATGCAAAGCAGCTTCTTGTTAGGTGTGAGTGTCGGAGAATCCTTCGCTGAATACTCACTCATGTCGGATTCCAAGCCCGTGGCTCAGAAGAGAGTGTATCTCTCTCGTGAAAACCTCAAACAGTCTCTCAGTCAATTCATGACTGAACACGCCGACAAAAAGCCCCAGCATGCTTTTATCAGCCTGCGTCTGCCTAAAAAGCTTTTGGACTACAATCTCAGTGGTGCCGTTGCCCATATCACGACGGAAGGTTTTGAACACTGGCTGGATGTCTGCGGAGACGCCAATCACAAACTCACCAGCAAAGATCTGCTTTTTTCGGTCCGCGAAAGAATCCTGGCCGATGGCAAAGTGGAGATTGCACTTCAAGAAGAAGAGCTTGAAGCCATTGCCGCGAAACTGCAGCTCATCGAATGCAAAAAAGTCTGCCTGCACTTCCTTCACTCCTCGCGCAACCCAATCCATCAGGATCAGGCTCGTTTGTTTTTACAGAAAAAAGGCTTGGATGTTTTCACTCCAGAAAAGACGGACACTCCCAATGAAGTCGCACGCTGGAACAAAAACGCTCTGAACGCCACAATCGCGGGTGTTCACGCCGATCGCAAAGAAGAAATTCTCAAGGCTCTGGAAGGTTCTTTGGATGCGGGACATATTTACTTTCTCGACTCCGTGGGAAAGATTCTTTCGGATGAAAACTCCGCTCAGGTCGACAGTCTTTTTTCTGCCGCCACGGCCTTAGGCTTAAACGTGGGCGCTCCCGCGAAGGCCAGTGTTTTGTATTTGGGACTTGAGAATTTTCTTTTGATTTCCAGCTCCACATGGAGTTCCTCTTGGAACAGCGCCTGGGGACCTTTGGCGGTGAATCACTTGCAAACCAAAATGCTGGGCATTCAACCCACTTTGGGTATCCACCTCAACGAATTCGGTCGCTTTGATTTCACCACTCACCAAGAAGGCTGGGAACCCGGCCCCATGTTTTTAGGACGAGGACAAAAACTCAGTCTCTTGGATCTGTGGTCTGAAAATTCCAAACTGACGAAACTTCAAGGGTTGGAGGATCGTTTTTCCGCCCAAGGAATTCAACGCGCAAAGAACTCTCTTTTTGCAATTTCCAAGATCAGCCGCACACGCGATAACGATCTCAATCACATCACGAAGGAAATGCAAAGCCTTAGTATGCAACGCTTGGCCATGGAGGCCTTCATGCTTCGCGAGACTGAAAAAATGATCGTCACCGGCCCCTTGGCCTCCGTCTTCGCCAATGCCTTTAAAAAAGATCCCCATACCGTGATCGAAACTCAAGAGTTCAGCGAATCACAAGCGATTGCCTTGCGCGGATATCAAGCTTTGCAGGAGACCTTATGAGTTATCACATCGAACTTTTTCACTCTCTGCTTAATGAGTTTCTGCAAGGGGAAGCCGCTCTCATGACTTTGGATGGAGAAGCTTTGGCCGTGCGCGGAAGTCACGCGGTGACCTATGGAACATTAACGACGGCAGGCCTAACAGCTTGCAAGTATCTCAAACTTCAAGAGGGCGACATTGCCCTGCTGAATGACCCTTACAGCGGAGGAAGCCTTCTGAGTGAAATGACTTTTGTCATGGCAATTTCTGAGGACCTTCTATGGGTGTCTCGTCGTTCTTTAGATAAGTCCGTTAAAATCGCCAAGTCGATTGAAGAAGAGGGATTGCGCATTCCACCGACACCTCTGCGCCAAAAGAATCAACTCAATGAGATGATCTTAAATGCCATGCAAGCACACCCTTCCTGTCCTCCTCACTTTGTCGAATGGCTTAAAAAGCAGTGCGCCGAGATGACCGTGCAGGCAAAAAAGCTTTTTGACGTGCTTGAGTACACCGGATTCACCATCACGGCGGAGCTTATCGAGGAGTACCTTGAACTTTCAAAGCAGTCGGCTTCTCAAAAAATCAGCGAACGAGCTTCCGGCGAAGCGCGAGTCGATGTTGTTCTGGATAGCGGAGAACTTCTGCGCTTGAACATGGAAATTCACGACGGTCGTATCAGTATCGACTTCGGCGGCTCTAGTGGCGCAAAGACGGTTTCCTTGACCGAGTCCGCGACCTATGGCGCTTGCTTCCGCGCTTTAAGCTGCTTTTACGGTTTTGAGAACATTGCGAACTCGGGGTCCTTTTCAATTCTGCAAATTTCTAAACCGGCGGGATGTTGGCTGGTCGGCAAATACCCAGCACCGACCTACAAGGGCATGACCTGTGGAGTTGCCGCCATTGAAACGGCGGTGGAGCTGGCCTTGGCTCAGATTCACCAAAAACAAGAAAAATCCTTAACCAATCACTGTGCTCTTCGCTTTGATCTGCTTCATAAGAACAAACACGCCCTTCTGACCCTGCCCGGAGGCCAAGGGGCGCAAGCCGGAAAGGAAGGACAGTGTGCTCATCTTCACTCACTATCCTTAGAACAAGTGGAGCGCGACTTCCCGATCAAATTTCTGCGTGTCGATCAACGAGCCTCCTCGGGAGGTAAAGGTAAATTCAATGGCGGACGTGGTTTGATTGTGAAATTGGAAGTTCGTGAGGACCTGCAAGCGTCTTGGATGACAGACCTCACTTTGCATCGCCCCCGCCTTCCCAAGAACTGCTCCCATGGCGACCCCAGCGAAATGTCCTTGGAACGTCAAGGAGATCACAAAAACCTTCCCGTTTTAGGACAACAGTCCTTCAAAGCAGGAGATGTTATCACACTGTGCTCAGGTTCCGGAGGCGGCTACGGGAAGGAGTAGCTCCAAGGTATGTCAATTCACAAAGCGACCTAGGAAGGTTTTGTCTTCGGTGATATCATCATCATATGAAGTATCTTATTATTATCACCGTTTTCCTCGTCGGACTTGGATCTTGGACTCAGGCGAAAACCACAAAGAAAGGATCCTCTGTGGAAACAACTGAAGTGGCCTATTTGGCAGGTGGATGTTTTTGGGGAATGGAAGATCTTTTGCGTAAACTTCCGGGCGTTATCGAAACTCAAGTCGGCTACATGGGAGGCGAGACCAAAAACGCCACTTATAACATCGTTAAAACAGGTACCACCAATCACGCTGAAACCGTGAAAGTGATTTTCGATCCAAACAAATTAAGATACGAAGACTTGCTTCTGTTCTTTTTTAAAATTCATGATCCCACAACCACCAATCGGCAAGGCAACGACGTCGGCACCCAGTATCGGAGCGCTATTTTTTACTCCTCTGAAAATCAACGGGAAGATGCGGAACGAGTAAAGATTCGCGTCGAGAGGTCTGGAGCCTGGAAGGCCCCGGTGGTCACACAGATTGTGAAAACCGGCGAATTCTGGAAAGCCGAGGAATATCATCAAGATTACCTTCAAAAAAACCCCGGTGGGTACACCTGTCATTTCGAAAGAAAGGTTCAGTTTTAGCAATCTAGGTTACATATCTGAAAGGTCCCGTTTTCCCCGTGCAACTTGCTTTTAGACAAAGTATTGCAAAGGAGTAAGTAAGGAAAGGGACCTTATGAAAGTATTGTTGAGACATCTTTGCTTCGTCGTCATCAGCGGCACCTTCATCGGCACACCGTCGGCACTGGCGGCGACCTTGTCATTTCGCTCTGATTACTGGTGCCCCTACGTTTGCGAACCCAACACTTCACAACCTGGATACATGGTTGAAGTGCTTCAACAGATTTTCCAAAAACAAGGCCATACCCTTGAAGTAAGATTGACCAACTGGACCCGCGCAATCAAAGATACACGAACCAATAAAGCCCAGGGACTTATTGGCGCCCGTCGCGCGAATGCTCCAGATTTCATCTTTCCCGAAAAGCCACTTGGCATCACTCGGAATGTTTATTTCACCCATAAAAATTCTTCGTGGACCTTTCAAGGGCGTCAATCCCTGCAAACCGCGCGCATTGGAGTGATTAATGGGTACTCCTATGGCGACAGCATCGATCACTTAATTCAGACCCGCCATAAATCCTTTATTCCCTTTTCAGGTGAACGCCCTCTAGAGCAGGTCATAAAGATGATTGAAAATGGGCGTTTGGATGCCTTTATTGAAAATCCCCTGGCCTTACATTACGCCTTAAAAAATCAGAACATCGCCACCGAGACCCTGAAAGTGGCTGGTTGGGTGAGCGCTCAAGATCCCTTTTTATTTATTGCTTTTTCGCCGAACAATCCCGAATCGAAAACCTATGCCACCCTGGTCACAAAAGGAATTCAGGAGCTTCGTCGAAACGGGAAGCTCAAGCGCATTCTTGATAAGTATCATTTGGAAGACTGGGAGAACTCTGAACCCCTAGCGCTCGGTGCCCTTCACGACTTTAGCCCCCGTCTCCTCAAGAGCCCGCTTGATCTTCTCCACATGTTCAATACTGGAAGTCTCTAAAACAAAGTCAATACGGGTTTCACGAAGAGACAACCCCTTGGAGACACGGTCATGGCGAACCTCTAAAATGTTCGCCTTTTGCGCAGCGATAGCTTGAGTGAGTCGACTGAGATTCCCTGGCAGGTCATCCACAACAACCGAAAGCTCACAGAGGCGGCCACGCAGAATCTGGCCTCGATCAATAATTTTAGAAACGATGTTCAAATCAATATTGCCGCCACTGATGATCACACAACATTTCTTGCCTAGATTCAAAGAGCGCGACATCACCGCCGCCATCGCCGCAGCTCCGGAACCTTCGGCCACGGTCTTGGCTCTTTCCATTAAGAAGACAATCGCTTCAGCGATCTCGTCATCACTGACGGTCACGACCTCATCGACATATTTAGAGATAAAGTTTTCATACATGACTTGAGACGGATTTTTAATCGCAATACCGTCAGCAATCGTCGCCGCTCGCTTCATCGAGTTGGGAACCAACGGCTCTTTTTTAAAGAGATGAGCCATTCCCGGAGACCGATCACTCTGCACTCCGATCACTCGCACCTTGGGGTTGATCGACTTGACAGCCAAGGCGATCCCACTGATCAAACCTCCGCCCCCAATGGGAACAATCACTGTGTCAAGATCGGGTACTTTCTCAAGAATCTCAATCCCAATGGTCCCCTGCCCCGCGATGACAAAAGGGTCTTGGTACGGATGAACAAAAGTATAACCGCACTCTTTTTCAAGCTTTTGTGCGTACTCAAAGGCTTCATCATAGATTTCACCTTTGAGAACAACCTCCGCGCCATACGCTCGAGTTGCCGAAGCCTTGCTGATCGAAGCATTTTCCGGCATCACAATCGTCGCCTTGACTCCCGCCAAAGTCGCCGATAGTGCCACCCCTTGCGCGTGATTTCCTGCAGAACTTGCAACAACGCCGCGAGCTTTTTCATCCGCAGTTAAATTCGCGATTTTGTTATAAGCGCCCCGAAATTTAAAACTTCCTGTGCGCTGAGTGTTTTCAAATTTAAAGTAGATGTCCGTGTGGATGAGTTTGCTGGCACTGATGGAGTGGCTCATCTCTGTGGAGGAAATAACATTTTTAAGAAGCTCACGAGCTTTTTGGATATCTGCGAAAGTGACTTTCATTTTAAACTACGACTCCCAGTACGCCGTTAACCCCCAAACCGGGGGATACTCTTTGTGAGGTAACAAGGACTCGCGGGCCTCGGAGTGCCGCTCACTGGAGTAAAAATTCGAGTTATCTAGACCCATGGCCTTACTCTCGTCGAAAAAATAGAAGGGCGCAAGGTGCTTTCCACAACATTCACAAGCTGTGACAAGATCCCCCTCCGCACAATTAGCCGTACCGCAACGATGGCAAAGTCGATAGTGAATCTTCGAACTCATAGGGGCTCCTGACTTGATTGGCCTTTTTATCTTAAGTCTTGTAAACAGGGACAGCAAGACAGGGTCTCAATTTAAGCTATTGATTTCAGGACACAATCTGGCTAATGACTTTTCGCGTTATGTGCATTTTGAGTCACTCTGACTCACGTCCGAAACCCTTTCGTGTTTTCATCTATTTTTGATTCACCTCACCACATACTGCATAGAAGCACCAAGACTAGGCCTCTCGGAGGAAAATCAAGTTCTTGCAGCGAGCCCAGGCCCCTCTGCGAAGCCAACTATCGTAGAATCGAGCGAGGACTGTTCGAAGACTTTTGGTTCGGGCCGGAACGAGCAGCAATTCTTAGACAACTCCGCGAAAGAGCGATATTTTGAGAAGATCGTGAAAGGGTATTCATGGAAACGACTCTAGTTAAATCGCTTTTTAGAGAGACAGACAAATTTATCGGCAAAGAAGTGCAACTTTCGGGTTGGGTACGCAAAATCCGTGACCAAAAAAACTTCGGCTTTATTGAACTCAATGATGGCACCTTTTTTAAAGGTGTTCAGGTCGTGTTCGATACCAATCTTTCTAACTTTGAAGATGTGGCTAAACTTTCCATCGCCAGTTCGATTTATGTAACGGGCAAAGTCGTACAATCGCAGGGGGCCGGACAAACATTTGAAGTGGTCGCTTCCAAAATCGACATCTATCAAAAAGCCGATTTGGAGTATCCGCTGCAAAACAAACGACACAGCTTTGAGTTCTTGCGCGAGATTGCTCACTTGCGTGCCCGCACAAACACATTCTCGGCGGTCTTCCGTGTGCGCTCTGTTTTGTCTTACGCAATTCACAAGTTTTTTCAAGATCAAGGTTTCGTGAACGTCCACACGCCGATCATCACAGGTTCCGATGCTGAGGGGGCCGGGGAAATGTTCCGCGTGACCACTCTGAAGTTGGATAAGCTTCCCCGCAAAGAAGATGGCAGCATTGATAGCAGCCAAGACTTCTTCGGAAAAGAAACGAACTTGACGGTCAGTGGACAGCTCAACGGTGAAACCTACTGTGCGGCTTTCCGCAATATCTACACCTTCGGTCCCACCTTCCGTGCGGAAAACTCGAACACTTCTCGTCATGCGGCCGAGTTTTGGATGATTGAACCTGAGATCGCTTTTGCGGATTTATCTGCAAATATGGAATTGGGTGAAGCGATGATTAAATACATCATCCGCTACGTCATGGAGCAATGTCCGGAAGAAATGGAGTTCTTCAATCAGTTCGTGGAAAAAGGACTTTTCGATAAGCTGAACAATGTCCTGAACAACGAGTTTGGTCGCGTGACTTACACAGAAGCCATTGAGATTTTGCAAAAATCTGGGAAGAAGTTTGAATACCCCGTGCAATGGGGCATCGACATGCAATCAGAGCACGAAAGATATCTGGCTGAAGAACATTTTAAAAAGCCCGTGTTCGTGACCGATTATCCAAAAGACATTAAAGCTTTCTATATGAAGCTGAATCCAGATCAAAAAACCGTGCGTGCCATGGATCTTTTAGCTCCGGGCATCGGCGAGATCATTGGAGGCTCTCAACGTGAAGACAATTTGGAGCTTTTAGAGAAGCGTATGAAGGAAGTCGGTCTTCATCCCGAAGACTACTCTTTCTATTTGGATTTACGTCGTTATGGCAGCTTCCCTCACGCCGGTTTTGGTTTGGGTTTTGAGCGCATGATGATGTATTTAACGGGCATGACGAATATCCGCGACGTCATTCCTTTCCCTCGTACACCGAAGAACGCACTCTTCTAGTCGACCTACGTCTAGTTTCCCGACTCCTAGCCTCCTCCTTCGGAGTAAAAGTCCGAAGAGGAGTTTAGGAGTGTCAATTTGAATTTGTTGAATCGTTTTTTACGCACATCTTTGGCTCTTATTCTGACGGCAAGCTCAGCCTTGGCAGCACCGGAGGAATTGCAGGAACTCGTCATCACGGGAGATCTCAACGGTCGCTCGTCTTTGGACTTTCGTTCCGGCTCAAAAAACGTCCAATTCATTGTTCCTGAAGGCTCTGAAGGAACAGTCATTGAAACAAGAAAACTCAGCCGCACAGGTTCTTATGGAATCAAAGTTCGCATCTCCAAAGTAGGAGCGACTAAGGCGAAAAATGCGCCCAAAGTGGGCGATGAAACATGGGTGTACTTTTCTCAAAAAGACCCGTGGTTGACTCTTAAGGATAAAGAGGGATCCGAAGTTCAAGATCCCGAAGTCGCTCTCACCTCGCGTGCTAAACGCGCAGGTGAGGGTATTCCAGTCGTCGAGGGTGTGAATCCCCGACCTCGTCTGCCCACAAAGAAGGAAGTTCTGCGCGAGCAGAAGCCCGAAAAATCAGAAGACCCTAATTTGGCTCGCTCGACAGATCCTAAAAAAACCGAAGCCGGTTTCTGTATCGACTGCCCGACGGGACAACCTGGGACAACCGAAAAAAATCGCAAAGATCTTGAAGCCCTCGGCACGGAGTTAAGACAGCGACCGCAAACGCCTTCAGCGCCTCCTGCTGTGCCCGATGAAAAGTGGAGCAACTATCCAGAAGTGGCTAAGTACTCTAGCAGCCCTGAGGTCGAAAAATCCATTCGGTATGGAATGCGCAATAAAGAACGGCGCTCAAAGCGTCTTTGTTATCGCTACGTGAAACGCTCTTTGCTGGGCGGAGACTTAGTCGATGACTATCTTCCCGGAGGAAAAGCAGTTCACGCTGTGGGAGATTTAAAACGGCGCGGATTCATCAACATGATGGACGACCCCAGATACAAAGACCTGATTAAAAATCCTTCCGATGCGCCCAAGGGGGCCGTGCTTATTTACCGCCACGGAACTCAACGCAATCACGCAGGTCACATCGAAATTAAAACGGACTGGGGCAAAAACGGTGGTTATGTCAGTGACTTCTACCGCGATGACGACTCCCCTCTTTACAATCGAGTCCTTGTCGGAGTCATGATTAAGGAGAACCCATGAGAAACATCCTCCTCATCACATTGATGCTGAGTCTCTCATTGGCCAGCATGACCGAGGCCGCAACTTTGAAGGAGTCTCTTAAGACGCTTCAGACTTATGCAGAAAAAGACGATCACACTTCAGCCAAGACCCAAGAGGTTCTCAAAGTCATCGATCAAAGCGTTACCACGATCGTTGAAGGCAAAGAGAAAGCCTCTCCCGAGTTTATGAAAGCATTGGCACGCGCGGCGGTTCTGACTTTTGATTCAGATCCGTCCGAAGCCGCCGGAGAACTGCTTTTGCCTCTGCAAAAAAAGAACAAGAAAGCCCTGGAAGAAGCCATCAGATCTTTACCTAAAAAAGATGCTGACAGTCTCAGAGAGTCTTTAAAGAATGCCGCTCGCGAAGCGACTCAAGGGAACGGCTAAACTGACGCAATCTCAATGAAGGACTTCACTTCCAGTGAAGCTCCCCCGACTAAAAAGCCATTCACGTGAGGTTGTTGAATAAGACCGGCAGCATTGTCAGGTTTCACACTGCCTCCATACAGAATCGGCGTTGTCTCAAATCCCAAAGCTTTCAGAATTCCGAAAACATCGGTGTGCGTTTCTGCAACTTGCTCTGGAGTGGCCACTTTTCCGGTGCCAATCGCCCATACGGGTTCATAAGCGATGACAACAGGTTTCGACTTATCCGCCTTCGCCAATCCCAGGTGAAGTTGCGTTTCCAAGGTCCGGAAAGTATGCAACCCTTCACGCTCTTCCAAAGTTTCGCCAATGCACAACATTGGAATCAAACCAAGACTTTGCACAAAGGCGACCTTCTCAGCAATCACCGCGTCCGTCTCACCAAAGACTTTACGACGCTCACTGTGCCCAATCAGAACATAACTGCCACCAAGCTCTTTCACCACTTGTGCGGAGTTTTCGCCTGTGAAAGCGCCTTGAGCCTGAGAGTGGCAGTTTTGCGCTCCCCACTTGATCGAGGTTCCCGCAAGTGAAGTACTGGCTGCCTCCAAGGAAATAGCCGATGGGAAAAAAACCAATTCGCCAGTAGCCTTGTGGCTCACTTCTTTAAACTGAGTAAAAAACTCGCGGGTTTCTTTCGGAGTTTTAAAGAGTTTCCAGTTGGCGGCGAAGATTTTTTTCATGGGTTGCTCCAGAGTTAGATATCTTGAATTCAGAAGAAGCTGTCTTTACAACTGCTTTGGGAAGATTGTTCGTCTGTCAGTCCTGAGAAGCCGTCCTGATGGCCGTCGTGGCCATCAGGGAATGTCTATCGCTTCGATCTTAAAATCTCCAGGCCGGGAAGCTTATCCCCTTGGAGATACTCCAAAGAAGCGCCTCCGCCCGTCGAGATATGAGTCATCTTATCAGCATAACCAGAAACTTCGGCCGCTGCGGCAGAATCACCACCACCCACGATTTTTGTGGCATTGCTTTCAGCAATAGCTTTTGCCACTCCGAAAGTTCCTTTGGAGAACGCTTCTGTTTCGAAGATTCCCATCGGACCATTCCAGAAAATCGTACCGGCTTCATGCAATGCTGTTGCGTAAGCGCGTGTTGTTTGTGGACCAATATCCACGCCCAACTCGTCTTCACCGATCACAACGTCTTTGGTGGTTCTAGCACCGGCTGTGTCCGTGATGGATTTGGTCACGACATGATCAACCGGAAGCAAGATCGTCTTGTCGCGAGCTTCAATACGCTCGATCATTTCTTTTGCGTATTTCAACTTGTCGTTTTCAACCAAGGACTTTCCAACAGGATGTCCCATCGCTTTTAAGAAAGTATAAGCCATGGCGCCGCCGATGATGAAACCATCAACGATGTCCATCAATCTTTCGATAACGGCGATCTTGTCAGAAACTTTGGCTCCGCCCATCACGGCCAAATAAGGACGCTTCGGGTTTTGCAGAAGGGAGTCCAACATGTTGATTTCTTTTTCAATCAAGAAGCCAATGCCCTTGTCCTTCATAACTGAAGGCAAAGCGTGAATCGTCGCGTGCGCGCGATGAGAAGCGCCGAACGCGTCGTTGATGTAAATATCGCTGTAGTTGGCGATTTTTTGTGCGAACTCGATAGAGTCCTTGGTCTCCCCTTCTTCAAAGCGAACATTTTCTAGAAGGATCAACTGATTCTTTTTCAATGACTGAAGCAAGTGTTTAGGCGCGTCAGAGTCTGGTTCTTCAACCAAAATCACTTCGGCACTTAAAAGCTCTTGAAGACGTTTCGCCACAGGCTCCAAAGAAAACTCTTTATCGTCTTTGCTTTTGGGTCGTCCCAAGTGTGACGCCATGACCAGCTTTGCGCCTTTTTCCATGCAGTACTGAATGGTCGGCAAAGAGGCCTTGATGCGATTTTCATCGGTGATTTTTCCGTTCTCCATGGGAACGTTCAAATCCAAACGCAAGAAAACCACTTTACCTTCAAGTTCAAAATCACGAACTGTTTTAATGCCTTTAAGTCCAGTCGCCATTACAGACCTTTCTTCGCCATGTGAAGAGCCACGTCAACCATGCGGTTTGAGAAACCTGTTTCATTGTCATACCACGCAAGAACTTTCACCATGCGAGGTCCCACTACCATTGTTGAAGCCAAATCCACGATGGAAGAGTACGGGCTGCCATTGAAGTCCACGCTGACAAGTTCTTTGCGTTCAACCGCCAAAACACCTTTTAGAGCGCCTTCGGAAGCAGCGATCAGCGCTTCATTCACGGCTTCTTTAGTCAGATCTTTTTTTGCAGTGAAAGTGAAATCCACCAAAGACACATTCGGAGTTGGAACACGGATTGAGATACCGTCAATACGGCCTTTCAACTCAGGAAGAACCAACCCTACGTTTTTCGCAGCTCCCGTGGTTGTTGGAATCATGCTCACCGCTGCGGCGCGAGCGCGACGCAAATCTTTGTGAGGAGCATCCAAAATTTTCTGATCATTCGTGTAAGAGTGAACCGTCATCATTGTGCCGTGTTCGATACCGAAAGTTTCATTTAAAACTTTCGCTAAAGGGGCCAAACAGTTGGTTGTGCAAGACGCGTTTGAAACCACCTGATGTTTTGCTGGATCGTAAGCTTCGTGATTGATTCCGTAGACCATGGTGATATCAGCGCCTTTTTCAGCAGGCCCTGAAACCAACACACGCTTGGCGCCCCCGTTAAGATGCTGAACAAAGTCGGCTTTGTCTTTGAAAGCCCCTGTGCACTCAAGAACAAGGTCCACACCCCAGTCTTTCCATGGCACTTCGGCGGGATTGCGAGTTTTAGAAACGTGAACCTTTTTACCATTCACAACAAGATCATGGCCTTCAGTGGAAACATCGGCATTAAAGATGCCGTGAGCGGAGTCGTACTTTAGTAAGTGAGCATCACCTTCGATACTGTCTAATGAGTTGATTCCGACGATGTCGAGTTTTTCAAAACCCGCACGGAAAAGTACACGACCAATACGACCAAAACCGTTGATACCAACGCGCAATTTAGACATGAGTGAGCTCCTTGTTTTAAACCCACCCAATATCGGCTTTTAGAGACTAAAAAGCCAGTCTAGACACTGGTTGTCATAGACTGGCTTTGAATGAAAAAACCTTAAATTTCAGACTTAGTAACGAGTCACACTCAAAGAAGGGTACGTCTCGTTAGAAATCGCCTTCACAAGAACGTCAGCCACCCCGCCCATAGACTCGGCACGAATGTCGATCACCTGGATACGTTCACCGAGGTTCAAGCTTTCAGAAACCGCTGTATCACCCGCGTAGAACGTTGGAGTTCCAGTCAATTCACGGATTTGCACACGGCGATTTGATTGGGTGTACAATAGGGCCTCATGAATCTTCACGCCCGCCGCCAAAGCACGGACCTCGAGACGGTCCAAAGAAACTGGTGTTCTCAGTGTAATACGGAACCACTCACCACCCGTACGACGAGTGATCTGAGTCAGCTGAGTTGTCCCCTCAAAACGCGACTGAGCTGGGGGCGGAGGAGGAGGCACTGGACGAGACGGCGCCTCTGGGTAGCGAGGAGGTCGCGAAGGCTCCTGACGGCCAAAACCACCACCAAAACGAACTTCAGTTTCGCGAACTTCATACCAAGAACCATCGGGACGAGAGCATGCCACTCCGCGGGTCTCTTCTGTTCGATCACGAAGGTAAATTACACTTTGGTATTCACGGCAGTACTCGCCCGTGCGCTGATTGTAACCTTCACGAGTTGTTGTGAAGCTCCCACGAGCTCCCGTGCGCGAACCATAGCTGCGACCATCCCAGTCACGGCGATCGCCCAACCGATCATTTAAGGCACGGCGTTGGGCCTCTTCCAAGGCGCGACGATCAGCCTCATCCAGATCTTTTCCGACTTTTCCACCGATCATCGTTCCGGCGATAGCTCCAATAATGATAGCTGCTTTTTTCCCGTTCCCTTTGCCGATATTAGAACCCACTGCGGCACCAATAATGCCGCCAATGATGTTTCCGACAGTCTCTTTATTTGCGAAGGCTGGACTTGTATATTGCACAAGAGAAGTAACAATTAAAGTTCCAACTACTAGATTCTTTTTCATTTAAACTCCCAGTTGAGCATTCGTTTTAAATCCGATGACCCTTACTCCAAGTTCTGTGCCAAAAAAACCAGTGTCAAAAGGGAACCAAATCGGCTCCCCCAAAAAAACTATCTTACGCTGGTCGCAATATCCTTCATCGCCGTATAATGATTATAGACGACAGATCCATATGAAAAATTATTACGTCTTTGCTCAAAGTATCTCATTAGCTCAAATCGCTCGTTGGCGCCCATTCTAAAGACGGCCTGACGGAAGTTGTTTTCCGACAATAATGCCGCCTTCTTCATCAGCTCTCCGTATCCCAAGTAAGTAACCGAGTTATAAGAATGTTTGACTTGTCTGGCCGCGAAGGACTCGAGGTCCGTGTCGATTTGACGGAAGGACTTTCCATTATCACGGACTTCCTGCTCTAAAAATGCCGGTGCTTTTTCAAAAATCTTTTTCGCCAAACCATGATAAGAGACATAAGGAACAGAGTTGTAAGAATGAGAATTCATTTTTGAATAATAAAACTCTGCCAATTGAGTGAGCTGTTCAGTGGTCTTAACTTCACAAACTAAACTCGTCTCCAAGGCGCGATCCATCGCTCCGAAAAGCGCTTTCCCAATATTCGAATAAGCAATATACGATGTTGAATTGTAAGACTCCGCAGTCATTTTACGGAAGTACAAAGAGGCCAACTCGTCAAGTTTTGCTAAAGCGGTGTCTTGCGCCTCGCGAGAGTTCGCAATCTCAACCATACGAGCTGCCACGGCCTTCATCTCACGGTCCGCCATATTGTACTCTGGAGAGTTGTAGCTTGAACTCATTTTGCGACGGGCCCACAAAGCCATGTTCTCATCAAAACGATTCAGTTCATAACTCACGTCTGCGCGACGACCGCACAAGCCTCCACTCCCGTTACCAGAATCCCCCAAAACCAACTGCGGGCGAGCCTGACTTGAAAACGCAGAAACGCGCACATCCGCAGAGGCGCCATAGGACTCCGCTCTGAGATCAATCGCGATGATCGCTTCTCGTAAATTCAGATTTTCTGAAACAGCTCGTGAACCGGCATCAAAGACAGCAGTGTTTTGAAACTCACGCACTTGAATGCGCCGTCTGCTTTCCGTAATCACGCTGGCTTCATGGATCTTAAGTCGCGCTGACAAAGCCGCAACCTCGATACGCTCAACAGTGACCGGATTACGCAAACTGATGCGATACCACTCTCCACCGCCACGACGGGAGATCGCATTGATCTGCAAAGTTCCTTCTTGCAACGACTGCACAGGAGGAGGCGGTGGTGGCAAGGGCTGCTGGGGATTCTCTGGATAACGAGGTGGACGTGACTCTGGAACCGCATGGCCTCCGCCGAAACGCACTTCAGTTTCCCGAACTTCATACCAAGAACCATCACGACGAGTGCAAGCCACACCGCGAGTTTCTTCCGTGCGGTTATTTACGGTAATCACACTTGTGTATTCACGACAGTATTCACCAGTCCGATTGTTATAACCCTCGCGAATAGAAGTGAAACTTCCGCGAGCCCCCGTTCTTGAACCATACGAACGCCCGTCCCAATCCGTACGACGTCCCAATTGATCTCGAAGGGCTTGATTCTGTGCTTCCGCCAGGGCTTGGCGATCTGCTTCGTCCATATCCCGACCGACCTTGCCGCCAATCATCGTTCCCGCAATGGTTCCAAGAATAATTGCAGCGGTGTTTCCGTTGCCTTTCCCAATTTGCGAACCGATTACTCCACCGATAATACCGCCGATGATATTGCCGACATTCTCTTTATCCGCATAAGCGGGAGAAGCCGCTTGCATCACCGTAGTGGCAACAAGAGTTCCCAAGATCAATTGTTTTTTCATGATAGCTCCTTAAACGTCCAAAAAATTTAAACCTAAAATTTTGTTAAGAAACTCACTTCATCTTCTTCAAATCTGAAGCTTCAACGAACGCATCATAGTAGCCACTTCTCTCCAACAGAACTTTTCCATTGGCAAAGACCTCTTTGGCCGTCCCCATGCTGTTGTAGTAGGAGACTTTATCTCCAGCGCAAATTCCATACTTCGGAAGACATCTTGTTGACTTGGCAATATGCTCCCGCGCAACAAAGGCGTCATAATAACCATCCCGACGCAAAAGCACTTGTTCGTTCGCAAAAAGGCCGACAACCGTTCCAACTGTCTGAGAATAGAAAACCCGATTTCCAACGCAAACATCGCCCAAACAGTCTACCGCTTTAGAGACATAAGCCACATCGACAAAGGAATCGTAGTAACCCGATCGCTGAAGCAAAACTTGATCATTGGAATACACTTGCAGAGCCACCCCAACAGTCCCTCCATAAGCAATCTTTTGTCCCTCACAGATTCGCCCCTTCGAATCGCATTTGGTTCGCTTAAACAAGTATCCCACATCAACGACAGTGTCATAATATCCAGGACGGGCGATAACCGCCTGGCGATTGTCGAATAGATTCTTTACCGTTGCGGAGGTATTGGAATAGACAACTTGATCGTTAAGACAGATGGACTTCAAACAGCGAACCGCCTTGCTCAAAGACGATCCTTCCACCAAATAGTCATAGTACCCATCTCTGGAAAGAAGAATCATCCCATTGGCAAAAGCCTCTTTCACTTTGCCGACGGAACTTGAGAAGAGCACCTGATCATTCACACAAAGACGGCCCGAAGGTTCACACCTTACTGATTTAGCGACAAGTGACTTTTCTGCTGCAAAATCATAGTATCCATCTACGGCTAATAGAACTTTGTTGTCGGATAAAAAGGCCTTCACGGTTCCAATCCGACTCGAATAGTAAACTCGATCTCCAACCCGAAGCTCACGCGGGGCTTCTTCGCCACGAGGTGCTTCTGGAGTTGGCGCCGCAGATGGCGGTGCCACGGGAGGGGCAGATGGCGGAGCTGCGGGAGAGGCTGTGGAGGGCGTGTTTCCCGCAGAAACGACGTCTCCGCCGTCCCAGGGGTTCGGTAGATCCGTGATAATATTCGCATAAGCAAGGTTTTGCACCAAAGACAGACCTGCCAACACACTTGCAAGGAAAGAGCGATTCATAAAGACTCCACATTTTATAGATCCGCGAGATAGTCTCCAAATTTCGTACCGCGGGGATGGGGGCCTCAATTGCATCTATTCCTACTATAGACCTCCCCCACCGTCTCAAGTTTAGACAGGAGACCTTCTTCGTCATTCCCGGGGACCTCCTAAAACTCATAAAAAAAGCCCACAAAGGATGTCCCCGTGGGCTTTTTGTTTTAAAAAAGAAGTCGGAAAATATTAACGTGTGCGGCGCTCAACCAGGCTTTCACACACAATCAAAGTATCGGTCTTCCAGCCGAACATTCTGCGAACTTGTCCAATGACTCTGATCGCTTTCAAGTCATCGCCCGCCATGATAGTATCGGCCTGACCGCGGGTCGACAAACCACCGTGGTTCTGAGCATCACATGACAAACTGAGGCCTTCTTTGGTGGTTTCAACCGTGGCGTTCGAGCAAAAAGCCGCGATGTCGCCTGACGAGCGATCATTCAAAATACCAACAATAGCTTTTTGTCCCTGTTTTTCGATATCAATGGTAACGCCATTGCGTCTTTGTTCGACTGTGACCACACAGCCTTCAGAATTTGTAAGAACACGAGTATTTGCGTGAGCTTGGACTCCAACCAAGATGAGAGCTGCGAGAATCAAGTGCTTCATGGGAACTCCTTGTATAAAGATTCGGGTTCCTGCAAAGCAACGAAGGTGCCAGGGGCCTCAGGCATTAGTTTGCCTGCGGGTTGTAATAAGTAAAGGGAGCGACGTAAATTGACAGTCACTCCCTTAATAAGGATTTACTGCTCAGTGACTTCGCAAGCGAAGCTTCCAAGAAGAACTTTTTCTCCAAGGCCCCACCAATATAGCTGGGCTGAGTGATCGACAACGCTCACAACCAATTCATACTCCGTAGAGGCTTCGACCCAGAAAACATATTCCACTTTTGTCTTAGAAACAGAACCAGACTTCATCCACAATGCAGGTCCTTGAGGATCTTGCGTGTTCAAATAAAGGTCGCCCACTTGCAAAGACCAATGTTTTAAACCTTGTCTAAAAATTACTTGAGGATTTTGTTGAAGGTTTGTTCCTTCAGGAACTTCCAGGCTGCGGGTCAACGACGTGGCGGCACAGTCAAAAACTCTTTCTTCCGCGAAAGACAAGACAGAAAAAAGCATCATAAACGCAAAGATCAATGTTTTCATGAAATCCATCCTTTTAAGAATGGCTTCTTCCTATCCCTTCTCATTGGAAAAGTCGTATTGTTTCTCCGTAAAGATTGGATTTAATGAATTTTTTGCGCGACCTGGCTCCAAAGAGGAACCATGGTCTTACCATTGAATTTTAGGAAACATTTTAAGGGCGTTCTGGCGGGTCTGTTCGCAAAGCTGCTCAAGAGAAATGCCTTTGAGCTCTGCCACGAACTTCGCTGTATGCACCACATAAGCCGACGTGTTCTTCTTACCTCGCATCGGAATGGGGGCCAAAAAAGGAGCATCTGTTTCAACATGAATACGATCCAAAGGAAGCATTCTTACGATCTCGCGCAGACTGTCGGCATTTTTGAAAGTCACAACCCCACTGATGGAGATATTATATCCGAGGTCTAAAGATTGACGGGCCAGCCACTCCGTTCCCGTAAAACAATGAATGACTCCCGTAACGGACCCCTTGAACTCTTTTAAAATTTCAACTGTATCTTCTTCCGCGTCTCGCGTGTGAATTTCCACGGGCATTCCCGTGCGTTTGGCAATTTCAAGTTGTGCGCGGAAAGCGTCCTGCTGCTCTTTGCGGGGGGACTGATCGTAGTAATAATCAAGTCCGATCTCGCCCACCGCGACAACGCAAGGTTCACTCAAGTGAGCTTCGATGAATTTTCCGGCGGCTTCAGTATAGACTTTTCCATCATGAGGATGGACCCCCAAAGTACAATACACATCGGGATAATATTTACGCGCAATCTCAAGCACCAGAGGGTGATCTCCTGGCTCGGTGCCGATTGTGATGATCTTTTTCACCCCGACAGCCTTGGCATTGGCAATTGCCGCCTCAACACCTTCTTCAAGCATATTTAGATGTGCGTGAATATCAATCCATTCCATATAATCTAATGACTTGTCGGCTTACGTACTGTCGGCTCATCTTTTTCAAATTGCCAAGAGAGGGATATTAGTTTTTGAGTCTGAGCATTCATATTGATCACGAGTGGACTTTCATTGGAGGAGTATGTCGCAATACGTTCTCCCCAAGCAGATTCTTTTTCAACCGGAGTGTTTTGAAATGGCGTATTAGGAAACTTAGACCGGGCCTCCTGCAATGTCCATTCATCAGAAGATCTTGTTGCGTACCACTGCACACCGAGAATTTGATTCGTTTTAACATTATAAATAACAATCAACTGAGGTTGCTTTTTATCAGCAGATAAATAAACCAAAGCTTCCTTGTCTGTTTTATAAAGCTCCCCCGTAGAGTCAGGTTTACCAAGAGCTTTTTCAACTTCATAACGATCCATTTTTTTCCAGCTTACGTCCCTAAATTCAGAAAACTTATTCGATAGTCCAGGGGTTGCACATCCTAAAATCAAATGCGCCAGGAAAATAACAACAATCCTTACTTTTTCCATTATTGAGGCCCCTTTCTTAATTTAAAGTTATCACCGAAATGTGTCCGTATCCATCTATAAGCATTGGGAGTAACTTTTTTCAACTTGCTAGGATCAAATAAATAATACTCGACGTTATTGGCAAAATCTTCCTCAGGGCTTTCTCGACCATCGTCCTGGACATATCCATCCATTCTGGAAATATATTTATCCTGAAAGCTGAACCAGTTCATCGTAAACCCGTAGTCTTTTTTCTTCTCCCTACTCAGATCATTGTAGACCTGATGTGATAATTCATGCCCAAGAACTCTCGATAAATTGAAACCTTTTTTAAAGACGTTATCGTAAAGAACAATAGTACCATCCGCAGAGGTCGCAGGATTTGGATGCTCACGGGATTTAGAACTCCGATAAATGCCTTTTATATTTCCACTCCAAATTTCTTCAGGCAGTTCTTCCAAGGACTCTAGTACCCGCTCTCGCTCCTCTTCCGTCCATTTTCTAAAAACTTCGTTTTTATGGGGCCAGTCTTTGGGTGACTCATTTTTAAATTTTGAATTCCATACCTCGTGAACTTTCGTGTATGCCCTACAGTGAGATCGAATCTTAGTCGGCGATACATAGGTGCCATCAGACCGAATATAACCGCTGCGGAAGTGTCCTCGAACTAAATACTGCCCATTAGGGCATTTCACCTGCGCAAATGCAAAAGTTGAGAATAGAGAAAGCATTCCAATAGAAAACCACTTATACATGGAGTGAGTTTCAACAAAAGGATACTCTCAGTCAAATTCAAATATTAATGTGTTTATATTAATCCCAGCTTTTTCTTATGGACGATGATTTATAAAGAACTCTTCCATAACCAACTGTGGATCGCGATTGGCGCCAAGAGCCTGCTCTACTTGCAATGATTTCTGAATAAGATCCAATAAAAACTCACGCTTGTATTCAGCCAAGGTCTTAATCAAAGAAGCCTGATCCAAATTCATAATCTGAGCGTTAATTCCCTCTTGAAGATAGATGGCGTCTTTCATAAAGCCGACCCAATAAGAAAGCAGACGCTGCCCCTGAGCGCGATCTTTAAACTCCAAACGCCAGACATCATTTAAAAGAAAATCTTTATCCTTCAAAAATAGATTTAAAATTTCGATGGATTTTTGACGAAGCTCCTGCTCCGGTCCCTCTTGCAACTGCGCAAGCTTTTCAAAACTGCCTTGTGCGGATTTCAAGGCCCAGGCCGGGGCCTTCACCTTCTTCGCCATATCCTCGGCCGTCAAAGGTTTGAACTGAACAATGCGCGAACGAGAGCGAATGGTGGACATCAAACCTGCCACGCTCGGTGCGATCAAGAAAAAGAAGGTCCCCTCCGGTGGCTCCTCCAAAGTTTTTAAAAGAGAATTGGCCGCCTGAGGGTTCAGATTTTGCGCTTGATCAATGATGATCACGCGATGACCCGTGATACTTTTAAGACTAAGGAACTCAATGACCTCTTTGGCTTGCTCCATTTTTATTTGGGCACCCGTCGGTTCCACAACCTTAAGTCCCTCATGAGACCCTTGAGAAATACGAAAACAAGAAGGACACTTGCCACAGCCGCGAGGGCTTTGAGGACACAACAGCGCTTGCGCCAAGCCCATGGCGGTCAATCTTTTACCAATTCCCGCAGGCCCCACGAAAAGATACGTCTGCCCTGGCTTTCCCTGCTCGAAAGAGGTCACCAGCTTTCCGATGATTTCTTGATGTCCTAAAACAAAATCTAACATTCGAGCCATGAACCAAGACCTACTTTAAAATATTTTTCTCAGACAACGCTTTTAAAAGTTGCTGAAACAAAACTTCAGGTGTTTCTTGCGCGTTGAGAACCAACCAAGCCCCGGCGTCTTCACGGGCTTGTTTTAAGAACGACTGACGAACTTTCTCGTGAAAAGAATCCGCCTCGGATTCAATGCGATCTTCACTTTCGCCGTTGGCCGCGCCACGACCTTGACGACGTTTGCGGGATTCTTCAACCGAAAGATCCAATAAAATGGTAAGATCGGCTTTCAAACCACCGGTCGCAAAGTTGTTAAGCAGGACAACGTCGTTTTCAGAAATCTCACGACCGCCACTTTGAAATGCCACAGAGCTCGCAGCAAAACGATCACACAAAACCCAAACACCCGACGCCAACGTCGGACGAATCACTTGGTCCACGTGCTGC
>JANJTG010000510.1 GCA_024711265.1 Bdellovibrio sp.
CGGTATACCATGCGGCTACATCGCTGTCGATCCTGTAAAAAGCCGAGTTGCTGGTTTGTTCGTAGCGAACATCATCAAAAATAAAGAACTCGGCCTCAGGACCAAAGTATGCCGTGTCGGCAATTCCTGTTGATTGCATATAGGCGATCGCTTTTTTCACGATTTGACGAGGGTCTCTGTTATAGGGCTGCAAAGTCTCAGGCAAACAAACGTCGCAAATCAAAGAAAGGGTGGGCACCTGCATGAACGGGTCCATCATGGCGGTCGTTGGGTCTGGCATAATGATCATGTCAGACTCTTCAATGCCTCTCCAGCCGCGAATGGAGCTTCCGTCAAAACCAAAGCCATCCTCGAAAGACTCTTCGGTCAGTTGATGAAGGGGGATGGTGAGATGCTGCCAAGTTCCGATCATGTCACAGAACTTAAGATCGACCATTTTTGCGCCCTTTTCATTGGCGAACTTCAGGACTTCTTTTGCTTTCATTTGTTGAGTCATGGGGCCTCCGAGCCTTGCTAATATATTTACAATGCCTGTTCGTCCTTCTCACCAGTGCGAATGCGAAGGACCGACTCTACAGGAAGAACGAAAATTTTTCCGTCACCAATCTTGCCTGTATGAGCTGTTTTACGAATGGCCTCCACAGCGCTTTCGACAAGAGCTGAGGGTAAAACCACTTCGATTTTAATTTTGGGAAGAAAATCTACGACGTATTCGGCGCCTTTATAAACTTCAGTGCGCCCTTTTTGTCTTCCGAATCCGCGAACTTCTGAGACAGTGATCCCTTCTACGCCGACCTCTGAGAGAGCATCGACCACATCATCGAGTTTGAAGGGTTTTATAATGGCCTCAATTTTTTTCATTTAACTTCTTTGTGCTGAAAGGAAGTCCTAAATCAATTTGCAAAAGGATAACAAAAGGTTTGCAGAAAGCAAAAACAGATAAAGTCATTTTATTTTTTTAATGAGCCCATAACGCGAAACAGTAAGTGTCACCTCTTGGTAAAAAAGATCGACTCCCTTGAAAGCGGCTTGCGGTGCTTTGTGGTTTTTGGTACACACGGGTCCACTTTTTCGAAAAACCATCAATGTTGTCGTACTCGGGGGGGATAATGACTACAGCGCGATTTTTCGTTTATGGATCTTTATGTGAGGGCATGGTTCATTTCTCAAAGATCCAAAATTTCATGGAATCTTCAATATTTGCAAGGGTCAAGGCCACGGCCTACCGCCTGAAAGTGGGCTTTCCGGCGATGGTCAAGGGGGGCAGTGATTTGGTTCCGGGCCAGCTTGTCGAGCTTAAGGGATCCGATCTGTTGATCAGTTTGTTAGATGAGTTTTTTGGCTTTAATCGCCACGATCCAGATAAGAGTCTTTATTCTAGAGAAGAAGTTGAGGTTTATCCCGAGGGTTCTTCTCAGTCTGTAAAGGCGTGGATCTATTTCCTGAATCCACTTAAGCTGCCCGTGAATGCTTCGGTTATTCCTGGCGGAGACTGGAAAAGATCATTGGAGGAGCAACCTTCTTTGACTTCCCGTTTGACGGAAAAACAAGTGACCTATATTCAAAGACTAGGGCGTTCTACTGGCCGAGAGATCGTTCCTATTGATCTGAATCTTTACCGTGAGCTGATGAATTTAGAGCTGATTGTAGATAAAGGTCGCCGTTTGGCTCTCTCTAAGCTTGGCCAAGAGGTTTATAAACATCTTGCCTGAGTCTCAAAAGCTTTTCCGCATTGTTCTTATTGAGCCCGAGATTCCTCAAAACACGGGGAATATCGGGCGCAGTTGTGTCGCCACAAACTGTGAGCTCCATCTTGTGGGCAAGATGGGTTTTGAAATCAACGACACAAATCTCAAAAGAGCAGGCCTTGATTACTGGCCTCATCTCACATGGCACCGCCACGAAACTTTCGCAGACTGGTGGAAACTCGTGGAGGATCCTTCTCGAGTCTGGCTTTTTACGACCAAAACCAAACGCACCTACTTTGAGCCCGACTACCAACCCGGAGATTGGCTTGTCTTCGGTAAAGAAACCAAGGGACTCGATCCCGATCTCCTTCTCAAGTACCCAAATCAAACCGTCACCATCCCCATGATCGGCGAAGGCGCAAGAAGCCTCAACCTCGCCACCAGTGTCGCCATTGCCGCCTACGAAGGCGTCAGACAAATCAACTTTAAAAAATAACCACGAAGGACCTTGCTTCGAGCAACGGATTTACAGGTGAGCCCCTAGCTCTGTCTTAGTCGCTTCGTTCGGCACGCCATCCGGGCTCAATCAGCGCCGGCTTCGCCGGTTCGGGCCATCCAGGCCCCGCTGAAGGCCTCTCTTCGGACTAAGACAGAGCT
>JANJTG010000286.1 GCA_024711265.1 Bdellovibrio sp.
TTCCGTTGGGTGGCTTTGTCGGGGGATCCGAACGATATTAAAGTCACTGACGATGCGATGAGAGAACTTTTCCCTCACAAAAAAGATCTTTTGCGTTGGCTGGATATGGCCGAAGAGCGCATCGCTTTCCAAGGTTTGCCAGCGCGTATTTGCTGGTTGGAATACGGCGAGCGCGCCAAAGCGGGCTTGATGTTTAATAAGCTTGTCGCCGAAGGAAAAGTGAAGGCGCCGATTGTAATTGGTCGGGATCACTTGGATTGTGGTTCTGTGGCGTCGCCCAACCGAGAGACAGAAGCGATGAAGGATGGTTCGGATGCTGTCAGTGACTGGCCTCTTTTAAATGCCTTGGTGAACACGGCGTGTGGAGCGACGTGGGTGAGCTTGCATCACGGCGGTGGTGTGGGCATGGGATACAGCCAACATGCGGGGCAAGTGATCGTAGCTGATGGTACAGAAAAAGCGGCTCGTCGTTTGGAGCGCGTTTTGACGGCGGATCCGGCAATGGGTGTCTTTAGACATCTGGATGCGGGATACGAACTGGCTAAAGACGTCGCCAAAGAACGTGGCGTAAAAAGCTGCTGGTTATAAAAAACAGGATGAACTAAACGAAGGGGCTGAATAAGCCCCTTCGTTTTTTATCGACGTCCCGAAGGAATTACGGAGTTTTCCGGTTGGGAAATAATTTTTTGTCTTTCCCGGAAGTCTCCGGAATCCTTTCGCGAAATTCTCATCTTCGGCTGCAGAGTCAGAGGTGTTTCCGTCTCGATATTCTCTGGCGTTTCGTGAATAGCCTTTTTAGCTCTTGAGGGTTTTAAGGTTTTTACTTTTTTAGAGGAAGAGGTTTGCTTTTTCATAGGGGACTCCTTGGTCGCAGTTCAATTATAGAATGGAAAACCCTCCGTTGGTTCGATCTTTGAGCGCTCATTGTCGTTCTACATGATCTGGCTTATCCCTCTGTCATAAGACTTATTGCGAGTCTGGTGTTTCAGGAGTTTCATGAAGGCAAAATCGGGGGAGGTCGTTTATGCAACAGGGATATCGGCGCAACTCAAAACTGCTTCTCAGTTTTTTCTTTCTTCTCATACTTTCTATTCTCAACTTTGATGCCAAAGCTCAGAAGCAAGATGTCGTGCGAGTCGGCAACCTGAAGTTCGCGCACTACGGGGCTATTAGCTATATGACGGAGATCTGTGGCCGCTACAACCTGAAGGTACAAGAGAGGATCTTTGCCAAAGGAATTGATATTATGCCAGCGATTATTGCTGGTGAGATCGACGTGGCGGCGAGTGCTGCGGATGCGGCGATCGCTGGGAGAGCCGGAGGAGTTCCTATTTATGCGGTGGCAGGATTCGCTGAGGGCGGCGCTCGGATCGTGGTGCGACCTGATGCGAATATTAAATCAGTGAAGGACTTCAAAGGAAAAAAAGTGGGGGTGGCTCGGGGAGGAGCCCAGGAACTTCTTTTATTGGCGGAACTGAGTAAGAACAATCTCACCTGGTCAGATCAACCAGGAAAAGATGTGCAGATTGTCTATATGGCGTTCGCGGATCTCAATCAGGCGCTTCAGGCAAAAAATATCGATGCCATGGCACAAAGCGAACCTCAATCTTCGCAAGCAATCAATAAAGGATTCGGCGTAGAGCTATTGAAGCCCTATGACACTCCGATGGGTGAGCCTATTCGAACCTTGGTCATGACGGAAAAAATGTATAACACTCAGAAGAACATCGCGGAACGGTTTATGAGATGTTTTGTCGAGGCTACAAAAACTTTTATTGAAAAACCCGATGTCGCGCAGAAGTTTGTGATTCAAAAGATGTTTAAAAATCAAATCACGGAACAGGATTTTAAAGATGCTATCGGAAACTCTCCATACACCTATGATTTGACTGTGGAACATATTCAGATCACGACGGACTTCATGCAAAAGTTTGGCGTCGGTCGAATGCAAAAACCTCCCAAAGCGGTTGATTGGGTGAAGTTGGATTTATTGACTGAGGCAAAAAAAAGTTTGGGCGTAAAATAGGTGAATTATGACGGGGAAAGGATTTCTTGAAAAAATAAAAGGAGTCTGGGTTCCCGTACTGGTTGTCATTGCTTGGGAGGCCGTTGTCAGATGGGGTTGGGTCAATCCCCAGGTTTTGCCGGCGCCGTCGGCCGTACTGATTCGCTGGTATCAATATCTGCTTCCTATGGAGCCCTATGATCCAGCGACAAGTTCGCGACTGTCATGGATTTTTTCGGGCGAATTGGTTCGCGATCTCTTCGAAAGTTTTTATCGAGTGATGCTGGGGTGTCTTATCGGAGGCGGACTGGCTTTGCCTCTGGGTCTTTTGATGGGGGCCAGTCGGACGATTTATGATTATATGAATCCCTTGATTCAAGTTCTGCGTCCGATTCCTCCGATTGCCTATATTCCTTTGGCTATTTTGTGGTTTGGTTTGGGAAATCCCCCGGCGGTGTTCTTGATTTCTTTAGGAGCTTTTTTTCCTGTGCTGATGAACACGATTGTGGGAGTGCGCGCGGTGGATAGCATCTATATCCGAGCGGCTAAAAATATGGGGGCCGGTCCGGTATTGATGTTTCGTAAAGTCATTGTTCCGGCGGCCATGCCTTATATTTTGAGCGGCGTGCGCATTGGAATTGGAACAGGTTTTATTTGTATGATCGTGGCCGAGATGATCGCCGT
This sequence comes from Bdellovibrio sp., assembly GCA_024711265.1. GTDB lineage: Bacteria > Bdellovibrionota > Bdellovibrionia > Bdellovibrionales > Bdellovibrionaceae > Bdellovibrio. The sequence continues at coordinate 2,690 of JANJTG010000286.1, forward strand.
GAATAATGGATTGGGCTATCGCATTCTTGAGGCGCGAGAATACTTTTGGTCCGATAAAATCATTGCGGGAATGTTCTCGATTGGTCTTTTAGGTTTAGCGATCGACACTGTCGTGAGTTACTTAAATAACTATCTGCTGCGCTGGCATCGAGGCTTAGATTCATGAGTGAAGCGCAGATCGAAATCAATCATGTTTCGAAAGTCTTTAAGGGCTCCGAGCAGGAGGTGGTGGCTCTTAAAGATATTCATTTTTCCATTCCCTCGGGGCAGTTTGTTTGCCTTTTAGGGCCCTCGGGTTGTGGCAAGAGCACCCTGCTTAATGCCATTGCCGGTTTTTCATTGCCCAGCCAGGGAGAGATCATGGTGGATGGAAAGCTTGTCTTAGAGCCAGGTCCGGATCGAGGCATGGTTTTTCAGGAGTACGCCCTTTTTCCTTGGATGACCGTGGAAGAAAATATCGTCTTCGGTCTTAAAATTAAAAGGGAGAATCCGGCCAAGGTCGAGAAGAAGCTGGTGGATCTCTTAGGGATGCTGAAGCTCAGTGATTTTAGGAAACGCTTCCCCAAAGATCTTTCAGGGGGTATGAGGCAAAGGGTGGCCATTGCCCGGGTGTTGGCGCTGGATCCCCCGATCATGTTGATGGATGAACCGTTTGGGGCATTGGATGCGTTGACTCGTAGAAGTTTGCAGGACGAACTTCTGAAAATATGGAGTGAGCTAAAGAAAACCGTCGTCTTTGTCACTCATAGCATTGAAGAGTCTATTTACCTTGCGGATCGAATCATCGTGATGAGCTACCGACCGGGGACTGTGAAAAAAGACCTTTGTGTGGAAATTCCAAGACCCCGCAACCCATCGGATGGAGACTTCAATAAATTGAAAAGAGAACTTTCAGAGATGGTGATGGCAGAACAAACTCGCTTTGAACAAGCGCAGCTCTTGGGCAGTACCGGCGATTGAGTATCCCTTGCATTCTGGACTTAAGTTGGATTTCAAAGAAGCGGGGTTATGTCGATAAATACAATGAATGAAATATGCATTCTTTTTATTTATTTTTATGACGTCGTTGGCTCAAGCATTCAATGTTCGAAAGAACAAAGACCGTTTGATGTTGTCGGAAGCTAGCTGTGAAGAGGGGCGAGAAATAGTGAACTCTTTGGCGCAGTGGAGCCTTTTGGCGAAAACAGGCAAACAATGTGACACTTCGGCGCCTGGAGAAGTAAAAAAGAACCGCTGTCAGTTTGATATTACGGACTGCGTGCCAGATCACGTGGTGAAATATCAAGGGGCCACCCCTCAAACAGATGGTCCTAATTGTTGGAACCTTTCTTTGGTCATGAGTAAGATTCTTCCGGCACTTCGCTATTCAAGTCCTGAAGAAATGAATTTCTATATGCGCCCGCCACTGTGTCGCCAGCTTAAAGATGGTGAAGAAAAAATCGCCGGAGACGTCGGCGCGATTCGTGAGGTTAAAAAGGATAAAACTCCCGAATATCACGGATTCATTTATATTTCCGAGAAAGTGGCATATTCAAAAAATGGTTTCAGTCGGATGTCTCCTTATGACCTTCAGTCTTTGGACAATGTTTATGAGGTTTATCAAGTGCCGCGGGAACAGGAATGCCGCAAGAATGAGATAACGGACGGGGCGAAGTGTGATAAAGCCGTTGCATTCTTTCGTTGTCAATCCATGGACGAGTATTTAGAAAACAACTCGAACATTCCCGAGAAAATCAAAGAGACCTTTAATAAGGTCAGTAAGTTTGAGGTCTGCGTGGAGGACCGGGCCCTGCGAGGCAACGCCATCTCGCAAGAAGCCACTAAAAACATTCTCGATACCAGTAAAGCTTTGTTGAAATATCTGAAACAGGCCAAAGAATCCCCTGAGGTTGCCAAGCTGAATCAAGAAGAGCGGGACTTTGTCATCGGCAGTTTGCAGATGCGTTTAGAGGCTATTTCAGAGCAACTCTCTATGTTTGGTGGGGCTCAGGATGGAACGTCCTTGGTGTCGGGCTTAGCCCTGGAAGGTTTTGCTAAACAAATCAAGGCCGCGAGTAAGGGTATAGTAGGGGTTCAAAAATGAAGATGTTGTTAGTTTTTGCCGTTCTATTTGCGGTTTCTTGCAGTCACGATCCGATGAAACAATCCCAAAGGAAGCCGGATAGTTCACGGCTGATTTTAGCGGCGGACTTACAACAGTGGGGGCCTGAGGCTTTTTTGTTAGCTCTACGGGACAACTGTTGTGGGGGCGTCATGGTGCAAGCGGGAGATATCTCTTTTTGGGGAGCTCCCGAGATCGCAATCTTAGAGAAGTTTGTGAATGATAAAACTCCAGCGGCACCCATTGTGCAGCCGATCAGTTCTGTGAGCTGTCACGGCAGTCGTTATGCGTCCACGGTGGGACGGGAGGCGCGACATCTTATTTTGGCAATTAAAAAGAAGACGTATCCGTTGGCTCTTTGTTCAACGTACGATCTTGAACTGACCCCTTAAGTCAGTCTTCGCTGAGAGAGCGCGTTGTCACTTTACTGCGACTCATCTGCATCACTTTTGCAGAGACTGAGCCAAGCATAAATCCGAGACTTGAAAAGGCGACTCCGAACGCCAGCGTTGTTGAGCTTGAAACCAGCGCGAGATAAAGGAAATCCTTCATGGAGGGCGCTTCGGTGTATGAAAGTTTTAACGAATTACGAATTAACAAGGGAAGAATATACCCCAAGGTCATTAATAAAGAGTTCTCAAGAATGTGCAGGGGGCGTTTGGCAAAAATGCCATTGATCAGGAATAGCAGACACAGAAAATTCACAGAGTCGCCAATCACTTCCCATCCGAACGCTTGATAAACCAAGACCAGAGATCCAGAAAAAAAGAGGGCGTAGTAGATCCATAAACTTCTGCTATGTAGAAACGAACTGTTTGTTCTCATAAAAAAAAGACCCTCTGCCCTTTGATTTTAGCAGAGGACTTGCGATTTGAAATATTGTGACAGGAACTTAATGAGGTCCTGGACCAAGGACCTACCGGCAGAGGCAATCTTTAAAACGGCAAGATAGAACTTTGCCGTGATTATTGTACTGAAATTCGAAAACCTTCTTGTCATGCATCTCCAAAGCCAGGGAGGAATCATCCTTTAAAAGGAATTCAGAGCGGGCCTCATGCTTGGTCACAGTTCCTAGCGCCAGCAAAGACTCCAAAGTTTCAGTCCCTTTTAATGGCAGACGTTCCGGATACCCTTCTGCATCCAGCTTAAAAAAGCGCAGCTCTTTTTGGCTGGAGCTATTGGTGTTGTCCGCCACGATCAAGTGAACACGTCTTAAAGACCCATTCGGCAAGGTAAGGTGATAATTTTCAAGCGACACGTCTTCTTTTTTTACACCGACACTTTTTTGCAGATATTCAATGAGGGCTTCGGGAGTTCCCACGGCTTGAGCCGCAATTTCTGGGGCGCACGTTTGTAAGGCGGAAAGAAAGTTGTCCTTCCGAGAGTCTTCCGGGGAAGACTCTACCGTGCTGGTTTCCCCCAGAAAAGACTCGTCAGAAAGTGCTGTGGGATTTGAAGACTTTTGTGAGGACTCTGCGGAAACAATCTTGGCGCCATTCAGGGCGTTTTGTTTTTCATGGAAAAGAAGATGCAGAAAATAGTAGTCGGTCAAAAGGCCCAGGCCGAAAAGCACCAGGGCCCAAAGAATCCATGTTTTTAACTTGATCGGTTCCATAAGTCCTTTGTTTACTCTTGGTTAAGGTCGGGACTCCAAGGGTCCCAGGATTGGCAACTGCGCGCGCGCTGTGAAGGTCCACGCACTTCGCCCCAGCGATAAGAGCCGTCGTCATGAGGATTGTTGGAAATAAGCCCCAAGAACAAACGACGTTTGAATTCTGCCAAATCCATACTTCGTCCCGGCAAGTATTCAGTGACACAGACAGAGGCGGAGGTGAGGCCTTGAACTGTCATTTGAGCCGCTTCGGTGGCGACGGATTTTTGAATCGCCGGGAAGATTTTATTCAACTGAGTGACAAGGTCGGCGCTCAACTGATTGCCGCCGTTGATCTGTAAAATCTCGCGATAAGAACGTCGCAAGGACATGAAGTCGTCAAAAACACGACGGTCTCTGTTCGGCGTCGAATAAGTGTCGTACGTTGCATAGTCCATGCATCGAGAAATCTTTTTCAGATAACCCAAACCATCATTGACGGCCGTCACTCGTCCGGTCAGACCTTCACAAGTGGTTTTCATCAGGCGGGTGATCAGTTGATTGTCTGTTTCCTGGCGAAGCGCCAGACGGTTTTGCACGTAGCGAACCCATTGGCTTAAAGGAATGCGGTATTGCTCCTCACTGTAGCCGGGAACTTCCCAAACGGGTTTGTTGATATGCGATGCCGGTCTCCAGTAGCGGAATCCCGCATGACCTGTAGGAGTAAAATCAGTTTCAAAGACCCAGTCAGGATTGGGCCAAGATTGTCGCTCTTGCAGACCGTATCCAGAATTGGCTCCCACAACCGAGTTATAGACCAAGTGGGGAACACCGATAGGCAGAATCTCTTTCACGGTCCAAGAGTGATGATTTTTTTTGGTCGTCGCCATTAAAGCGCCCGAGCGGATGGTGTCGCGACTAACGGCAATAGGATAAGTGTCATTAGGAAGCGAGCGTGTGCTCATTGTTTCGTAGATGAACCACAAGAAGTTGCGAAGACGAGTGATTTCGTTTTCTTTGTCCCAGCGACTCATTTTGTTGGAGATGGTTTTTCCTGAAGCTGTTGGGTCTTGAGCAACGAAAGGCAGGCGATTCTCATAAGAGAAAATAATGCGCATAGAATAGACGGTGTCGGCACAGTCCACGCGCAAGCCATAGTACGGATTGCTTTGGCCATTGGGAAGATACTTTCGAGAGAAGAAATCGACGCGCCATTCAGAGCGGACCCACTCTGCAAAACGATTTTCGTAAGCTGTGGACCATTGGTTGACGTCAGTCCAAACAGCCGCGTTTGCTGAAGCACTCAAGATGAGGGAGATAGAAAAAAGCAAGTTACGAAGCACGTCACTCTCCTGTGAAAGGTTACACTTGCGCAGGGGTATATTGCGGGGAAGTAAGGATCAATGAATTAATTATACTGCGGTGTGTGTCATATCG
>JANJTG010000533.1 GCA_024711265.1 Bdellovibrio sp.
GAGGAAGAGGCCCACGTCGTCGAGCTCGGCGTGGCCCGGGTCTCCCGCGCGGCGGCGCACGGCGTCGAGCAGCCGCACCAGGTTGGGGTGCAGGTCCTGGGTGCGGACGATGGCCGCCGCCACCGCGCGCGCCGCGGAGACGCGGCCCTCGGGCGACAGGCCGGCCACGTCGCCGAAGATGAGCTGCGTGAGCTCCTCGATGGCCGACGGGCCCACGGCGCGGATGCGCGCCTCGCGCATGACGAGCCAGCTCACGATGGCGTTCCAGAGGGCCGTCACCGGCAGCGCCACGAAGGGCAGGTAGCTGCGCAGCGCCGCGCGCGAGAGGGCCCGGCGGAGCAGCAGCTTGAGCAGGAAGTTGGTGACGCCGATCTTCGCCTTGTAGGCGAGCGACGCCGCGAGGAGCCGCCACTTCTTCGCCTCGCGGTGCGGGTTGACGCCGGCGCCCACGTCGACGGGGTTGGGCAGCTCGAGGGCGGCGCGGGCGAGCGCGTCGACCAGCGCGTCGTCGCTCGAGGCGCGGTCGTGGCCGAAGAGCTCGAGGCCGGCCACCCGCGCCAGCTCGTGCACCGAGCGCAGCGTGTCCCAGTAGATGAAGCCGATCTCCAGCACCGAGGCGACGGCCGTCACCGCGCCGAGCACGAGCCAGTAGGTGACGGGGTCGTTCGGCCAGCGCCCATCGGCGTAGACCTCGGCCGCCGCGCACACCCCGCCGGAGAGGGCGCCGGCCACGGCCGAGCGGGCCACCGTGCCCCACTGCACCCGGCGCAGCGCCGCGCGCTCGGTGGCGTTGAGCACGTGCACCTCGTCGCCCGAGGTCAGGGCCTTGAAGCGCTGGGAGCGCCGCTCGAAGAAGCGCCGCCCCAGGCGGGCCATGAGCGGCGGCGGCTGGCTCACGGCGCGCGCATCCTCCGCACCTGCAGCACGATGATGCCCACCGCCGCGAGGCCGAAGACCACGGGCGCCAGGTTCTGGAAGATCATGAAGGTCGAGTCGTCGGCGAGCTTCTTCGCGGTGCCGGCGAGGTACTCCGCGGTGGTGCCGACCTTCACGTACTGGTCGAAGGTGATGGCCAGCAGCAGGAGCTGCGTCGCCACGAGCCCCACCGCCGTCACCCAGGCGAGCGCCGTCTTCTTGAGGTGCAGCAGCAGCCCGACGCCCAGGCCGCCCACGAAGCCGAAGGCCACGCAGATGGCGAGGAACACCACGTAGGCCGGCGCCCTGGCCATCGACGAGGTGTCGAAGAGGTAGACGAACATCCAGTCGGTGCGGAAGAAGAAGTGCCAGCCCACCGAGAGGCCGTAGACGAGGCCCCAGGCCGCGGAGAGCTGGCCCACCCGCCACACCTCGTCGAGCCCCTTCGGC
>JANJTG010000012.1 GCA_024711265.1 Bdellovibrio sp.
TAGGTCCCTTCGCGGGGATGTTGGCATTAATGATTCACTCCGTGGCGTCACTGGCAAAACAATATTCGGAGATGGTCGAGACCGTCAGTGAAGGGCCCATTGAAGGGATTCAAGCCACTGGTGCCACGAAACTGCAAACAATCTGGTTTGCGGTTGTTCCTCAGATTGTTCTTCCTTACATTTCCTTCACAGTTTATCGTTGGGATATTAATGTGCGAATGGCGACGATCATCGGTCTGGTAGGTGGGGGAGGTATCGGCACAATGCTTATTCAGTATCAAGGCCAGGCGATGTGGAGAGAAGTCGGATGCATCATTGTGGTGATTGCCATTGTGGTATGGATTATGGATGCGGCTTCGGCTTATATTCGGGAGGCCCTGAAATAGCTTCCCTCTGAAAGCAGTGCAAAGTTACAGTTTGAGACGAGGGACCTCGCGGCATATGCTGAATAAAGTGGAAGCGGGGTCTTTGTGTTTAAGGGCAGAATCAACGACTTTATTCTGGTTGCCGCTATTTTACTGGCGACGTTTTGGTTTCAAAACCTTTGGATTCAAGCAACCCAGGTTGCAAATATTCCCTACAGCGAATTTCAAACACTTCTTAAAACGAATGATGTGGATAATTTGGTCGTCACTGATAAATATATCCGTGGCGACTTTAAACAAGAACGCAGTGACAAGAAGAAACAATTTGTTACGGCTCGTGTAGAGCCTGACTTGGTCAAAGACTTAGAGGGTTCAGGAGTCAGCTACACTCGACAAGTTGAAAGCACCCTCTTTCGGGATATTTTGTCCTGGGTTTTGCCAGCACTCATTTTTGTGGGAATATGGATTTATTTTGCACGTAAAATGTATGACAAAGGTGGCGTGGGCGGTCTGATGTCTGTGGGGAAAAGTCGGGCCAAACTTTATGCCGAAACGGATGTGAAAACGACCTTTGAAGATGTCGCGGGAGTGGATGAGGCAAAAGAAGAATTAAAAGAGGTTGTTGAGTTTCTGAAAAACCCGGAAGAGTACAGTCGTCTCGGAGCACGAATGCCGAAAGGGATCTTGCTGATAGGACCGCCGGGAACTGGAAAAACTCTTTTAGCCAAAGCCGTGGCCGGAGAAGCAAAGGTCTCGTTTTTTTCAATCAGTGGATCCGAGTTTGTCGAGCTCTTTGTGGGCGTGGGGGCCGCGCGTGTTCGGGATCTTTTTGAACAAGCACGCAAACAGGCCCCTTGTATTATTTTTATCGATGAATTGGATGCTTTAGGAAAGATGCGCGCGCCGGGAATGATTTCTGGCGGGCATGATGAAAAAGAGCAGACCTTGAATCAACTTTTAGCGGAGCTTGATGGTTTTGACACAAAATCCGGAGTCATACTTTTAGCTGCGACCAATCGTCCGGAGGTGTTGGATCCCGCCCTTTTACGCGCCGGGCGTTTTGATCGACAGGTTTTAGTGGATCGACCTGATAAGATCGGGCGGGAAGCGATTTTGAAAGTGCATCTTAAGAAAATTAAGCTTCATGAAGAGGTAAATATCGAACATATTGCGGCTCTCACTCCCGGATTTACCGGGGCGGATTTAGCAAATCTGGTCAATGAGTCGGCGTTGGCAGCAACAAGAAGAAAGTCCGTGATTGTTGAAGAGGACGACTTTTTGGTGGCCATTGAAAGAATTGTTGCCGGACTTGAAAAGAAAAATCGCATTTTAAATCCGAGAGAAAAAAAGACCGTGGCCTATCACGAAATGGGTCATGCTTTGGTGGGGTGTGCTCTTCCGGGGGCAGATAAAGTTCAAAAGATATCGATCATTCCCCGAGGCATTGGTTCTTTGGGGTACACCATTCAACGCCCTTTAGAAGATCGTTATCTGATGACCAAGCAGGAGCTTCTAAATAAAATGTCGGTGCTTTTAGGTGGACGTGTGGCAGAAAGTCTTATTTTCGGAGAGATTTCGACAGGCGCGGCTGATGATCTGGTAAAAGTCACTAACATCGCTGAAGCGCTGGTAACAAAGTATGGAATGAGTCCCACCTTAGGAAATATGGTCTTTGAACAGCAACAAAGCCCTTTTTTAGAAGGTGCGTATCCAAACTATCCCCATCGTGAGCACAGTGAGGAAAGTTCTCGTATCATCGATATGGAAATCAAAAAGGTCATCGAAGAAGCAACAGTCACGACGAAGAAAATTCTTGAAGCCAACAGGGACTTATTAGAGAAGGGGGCTAAACTTCTTCTCGAAAAAGAAACTTTGGCTGAAAATGAAATCAAAGAATTGACTCGAGATTTGGTGATTCCTGGAAAGGAATCACCTCGCAAGGGACCTGAACTTACTGTTTGATATGGTGACGGCGATGACCTAGGGGCGTGGAAAAATCAAACGAACGGTGGTGCCGGAGAGGGCATTTTGACTGCGGTGAATTGATTGAACCTCAATGCGTCCGCCAAATAGCTTCATATATTCTCCGACCAACGATGTGCCAAGGCCTGTGCCCTTTTCATTTTGAGTCCCTTTATTTGAAAAGAGCTTTTTTCCTTTGAAGATGAGATCGACCTCATTGGGGGGGATTCCGAGGCCTTCATCTTTCACGGCGATTCCAACCTCATTTTTTTGTTCAAAATAGGTCATCCAGATATTGCATCCTGATTCTGTGAATTTGATAGAGTTGGAAAGAAGATTTGAAAGGACTTGATTGATTAAGGCGGACCGATCTGCTCGAATGAACTTTCCCGGGGGAACCTCAATGGTGACGGAGATATTTTTTTCTTCAAGTTCCCATGTATAGTGATTGGCGGCTTCGCGGCAAGCTGCTCCCACTTCCACCAGTTGTAAGTCGTGGTGGGATTTAAAGGAATGAAAGACTTCCTCTTGACGAACGGTGCGTAGGATTTGATCTAGCTGTCCCGTGGACTTCGTGATGCGATGAACGTGATTTCTTAAGACGTCATCCTGGCAAAGTTCTTCGAGCATTTCTGTATGGTACATCAATCCTGAGACGGTGTTGGCGACGTCATGGGAGAGGAC
>JANJTG010000017.1 GCA_024711265.1 Bdellovibrio sp.
CATGAAACAAGAGATTAAAGTTCCCGCAGTTGGGGAATCCATCACAGAAGCAACCATCGGAAGCTGGACAAAAAAATCCGGTGAGTTTGTGAAGCGCAATGAGATTTTGATGCTTCTAGAAACAGACAAAGCCAGCGTTGAAGTTGTCGCGGAAAACGATGGTGTTTTAACCATCCTTCCTGGCAACGAAGCCGGTGCGGTTGTTAAAATTGGCGCCACAGTGGCGACACTCGACACGGATGCAAAACCCTCTGCGGAAGCCGCTGCTCCGACAGCCGCAGCTCCCGCCCCCACGCCTAGTGCGCCAGCACCGGCACCGACTGCCGCAGCAGCGTCCCAGCATCTTTCCCCTGCGGTGCAAAGAATTGTGACCGAAAAAGGGCTTGAACCTTCCACCATTCAAGGCACCGGCAAAGATGGACGCCTTACCAAAGGTGATGTCCTAGAAGCTTCGGCTCCAGCAAAAGCAGCGGCTCCTGTCCCTGCGGCGAAGGCGGCCCCTGCTCCTCAAGTTTCTGCGGCAGAAGTCATGGCGGCTCGTGGACCGTCAAAACAGGGTGAAAAGAAACTTGTGCCGATGACGACGATTCGTAAACGTATCGCAGAAAGATTGAAAGAAGCGCAAAACACATCAGCTCTGCTCACCACTTTCAATGAAATCGACATGGGCAAAGTCATGGACTTGCGTGCGAAATACAAGGACAAGTTCAAAGAGAAATACGGTTTGAATTTGGGTTTCAATGGCTTCTTCGTGAAAGCCGCGGTGGAGTCCCTTAAGGCCACTCCGGCGGTGAACGCTTGGATCAATGGCACTGACATCGAATACCACAACTACTACAACATCGGTATCGCCGTATCGACCGACAAAGGTTTGATGGTTCCTGTCGTGAAAGATGCGGACACTCTTTCTATTGCCGGCATCGAAATGGCCGTGCGCGATTTGGCGCTGAAGGGTCGAGATGGCAAAATCACGCCGAATGATTTAAGCGGTGGAACTTTCTCCATCACCAACGGCGGCGTGTTCGGATCCTTGCTTTCCACTCCGATTTTGAACTTCCCACAATCAGGAATTTTGGGTCTTCACAAAATCCAAGATAGACCTATGGCTATCAACGGGAAGGTGGAGATTCGTCCGATGATGTACGTGGCCTTCACTTACGATCACAGAATCATCGACGGCAAAGAGGCCGTTGGATTCCTTGTGAAAATCAAAGAACTGATTGAAGATCCCGAAAGACTTCTTTTGGAAGTTTAGTCTCAAAAAGGCTCATCGTTTCGATGGGCCTTTTTTATATCCCCAGTATTAACAGAAATTTGTTTGTAGATTTTGGCAGTCGGTAATCTAGCTTTATGGGCATTCAGACTGGAGACCTTCTCTTTGGCTCCAAGAGCACCACCTATGACGGCACCTCCGAAGGAAAGCGCCCTGTGAATTTAAGCTCAAGTCTGGCCTATCGAAGATAAGCCCGGCTCTAAAAACCAAAGTCTAATGCGAAGCTTCCTTAGTGACCAACGATGCTAGAATGACGTATACCAACAAGGTATCCATTCTCTACAAAGGACGCTTCTATGGCTGATACTCAATTTGATCTTATTGTTATTGGTTCTGGTCCCGGCGGTTATGTTGGGGCTATTCGTGCGGCTCAGTTGGGCCTTAAGACGGCTATTATTGAAAAAGACAAAACTTACGGAGGCACTTGCCTTAACATCGGCTGTATCCCGTCCAAAGCATTATTGGAAAGCTCTGAACACTACCAGGCTGTTCAACACGATCTGGCTGCTCATGGAGTGAAAGTTTCAAAAATTGAGTTGGACCTTCCAACCATGATGGCTCGCAAAGACAAGGTCGTAAAACAAAACACCGAAGGCATCGCTTTCTTATTTAAGAAAAACAAGATCACGCCTTTTAACGGTTTTGGAAAAATCGTCGCCCCCGGAAAAGTGGAAGTAAAAGGGGCGGATGGCAACACTCAAATCCTGACGACAAAAAATATTATCATCGCGACCGGCTCTGCCCCGGTGGAACTCCCCTTCTTAAAATTCGATGAAAAGCGCATCGTCTCTAACACGGGCGCCTTGTCGCTCAGTGAAGTCCCCAAAACAATGATCGTTGTGGGTGGCGGTGTGATCGGCCTTGAGTTGGGTTCTGTATGGCAACGCCTGGGAGCTAAAGTCACCGTGATCGAGTACGCCAACCGTTTAGGCGGTCCTATGGATCAAGACTGTATGAATGTTCTTAAAAAGAGCCTTGAAAAGGAAGGCATGAGCTTCCTTCTTTCCACCAAAGTCACTGCCTCTAAAGTTCTTAACGATGGCGTTGAAGTCACTTATGAATCTTTGACTGATGGCAAAGCCGCTTCCATGAAGGCCGATGTCGTGCTTGTGGCAACAGGACGCAAACCCTTTACAAATGGCGTTGGCTGTGAAGAGCTGGGCATTCAAAAAGACCCTCAGGGTCGCATTACGGTTGATGCCCACTATCAAACTAACATTCCCGGCATTTATGCTATCGGAGACGTGATCGTCGGACCGATGTTAGCCCACAAAGCCGAAGAAGAAGGCGTGGCGCTTGCTGAAATGCTGGCGGGTCACGCAGGCCATGTGAACTACAACACCGTTCCGGGCGTTATCTACACCCATCCAGAAATCTCCTCTGTCGGCATCACGGAAGAACAAGCCAAAGAAAAAGGTCTTGAAATCAACGTGGGCAAGTTCCCTTTCATGGCCAACGGACGTGCCCGCGCGAAAGGTTTCACGGAAGGATTTGTGAAAATCATCGCAGACAAAAAAACAGACCGTATCCTCGGTGCTCACATGGTCGGCCCTAGTGTCTCTGAGTTGATTCATGAAGTTGTCGTGTGCATGGAGTTTGGTGGCAGCAGTGAAGATCTCGCAAGATCATTCCACGCGCATCCCACTTTAAGTGAAGTGGTTCGCGAGGCCGCTCTTGCGGTCGAAAAACGACAAAGACAAATGTAATTTTTCAAAAGGGGATTCTTTGAATCCCCTTTTTTTATCGGCACAATGACTGCAAAACATTCCATCCCGGTGTCACGGCAGGCTCTGATGGCGACTCTTCCGCCATAGGCTCATACTGTCCCAGCAAATCATTTTCATATTTAGAACAATCTCTTTTTTTGAACTGACTTTCCCTAGGTAAAGACTCTAAAACCGCCACCAGAAGATCCATATGAGCTTCATCTAGCGCGCCTTGAGGAGCACTGTTATCCCGCAAAGCCCGGATCTCCCCAAGCACTCGATTCACGGCGCGAAATTTGGCTTGGTTGTTCTTCGCTTTATTCACTTCCTTTTGCAAAAGTTCGGCATAACTGTCGACCCGAGCTTTAAGACTTCGCGAACTGCGAATGGGAATCTCGGAATGCCGACGCGACCTCACCGCCCCGTGAGCATCCAAGACTAAGAGCCATAACAAAAGCGTTAAAATGGACACTTTCATGCTCACCTCCCCTCCTTTTATCTTATGTTTCGGCCTTTTTTTCAATCTCGACTGGGGCTCGTGTCGTATTGCTGATATCTTTTTAATGTAGATCGTTGAGGAATCACAATGAAAACACTATTACTCATTTGTACTTTTCTTTCTTCCCTGACCGCCTTTGCCTCTGACAAAATGGACATGGCTTGTGTGACGGAATTTCCCACCACCAGCTTCGTCGTTCGGGAAGACGGAGACACCGTGATTGTTGAAGTTTTTCATCACAACGGGACTGGTTATATGCCGATTTTTGACGGACTCGCTACGCCGAATGATATTGCGACTCTGGCTTCTCAGGCACAGACCCTAACCTCGCTGCCGACTGTGCAACGCTATGAATGGCCTCGTACAAAATGCGACATTCAAGATGAGATGATTGAATCTTGCTTCGGCTCCACAGACACCCAAGAAATGAACGGCCGTAAAGTCAAAGCCTGGGCCTTTTCCTCTTCCTGGGTCATGGAAAAAAGTTTTGCGGGAAAGTTTAATTCCCGCAAAGTTGTCTTAAACATTGATGTTGACGGAAAAAGCTTCTCGGTTCCCATGAAGTACGCCGAGAATGAGTGCTCACCCTATTTGCAGATGAGATCCACAACTTTAAAGGCTCTTTCGACAAAAGGTTCTTTTTGATCTTTTGAATAGGACTTCATCATTGAAGTGACTTCCTGCTTATAGTCCGCGCATTTCTTCGCCTGAAACTCTTTCTTTTCAGGCAAGAAAGCCAAAGAATCCATGAACAGACTCATATTCAATTCTTTTTCTTCCGCTTGACGGGGATTCTTCGCGCGAAGATCGCTCAATTCGCGATAGGACTTCAAAAAAGAATCATACTTCTTCGTGATATCCTTTTCTTTCTTTAGATCCGTTTCTAATTTTTCAATTTTCTTCTGAAACTCGGAATACACATCCACCTTCGCAGCCCGCGCCGCACCCGCCACCGAGCCGCCCAGAAGGAAGATGAAAATTAAAGCTCTAAAAATTTGGATTCTGTGCATGTTCCCGCTCCTAGTCCTTTATCTAAAACTCTGGCTTGCGCTTTGACCGCTGCAATATAGACAGAATCTTTATAGGCAAATAGATATTCCGCCAACGTCAAAGGTTTGCCCTTTTTACCCAATGCCTGCACGCGAGCATCCCCCACCTTGGCTTTAAACTGAGGCCCTGTGGGCCAATAGTTCATATCAAAGTCTGCTTTAGTGATAGGATACTTTTTAATAGTTTCAAGACGGTATTTCAACCATTCACGGAAGAAGACCGCAGGGCGGCCCGGCCCTGAGTTGTAAGCCATCACAAAAATCATCTCTTTGATTTTTTCGATGTCGTACCCTTCAAGACCCGCCTCTTTCATCAAAGCTTCCGCGCCTCTGAAGTTTGGATCTTTGGAATCTGTGGATCTACTGAAAGCCCCATTCGAATTCCGTTTGGTCGAATGATAGAAAATTCCATAATACACCAAACTGCGCAGGGGATTGGGAGGCGTTGAAATCGCATGGCAACGATTGGAGTCAGAACTTAAGATCTCTTTGCTGTTTTTAGGCATAACACCTGGAATCGAACGCAACCGCTGGCAAGATTCTTTGGTGCTGCCAGTAATGCGTCCTTTAAAGTTGTCATAATTTTGCGCCACGTCCGCCAAAGCTTGGTCAGTGAATTGCCCAATGCCCCCATCGTTCACCAAACCAAAAGCATTTACATGCAATCCACTTTCGTTGGAAAGTTTAGGCGCAATGAATTTTGCGGGCACGTCCAAACAATCCGCAACATCGATAAGCGAGTTGTAGACCAGGTTCACATAGTCTTCGGTCACACAGGCTTTGTGCCCATAGCGTTCAGGCACACCATTCGGATCATCGTCACACTTTGAAAAAAGGCGAGGATCTTGTCTGTAGTCCTTCACCTCTTTCACTTCCCGTTGGTCCGAGGGGGGGGCCGTGCGATTCCACTCAATATCTGCCTCTCTTTTTTCTTCAGGAGACAACGCACGGTCTTTCCAAAATCTTTTCATAATATAAAGCGCACATTTGCGCGGCAAAACGTCCGCCGTTTTTGAGTAGTCTCGCCCGCCAGCGTAAAGACCTTTGGGGTCTATCTTCTTGAAAGCTTGAAACTTATCTTGCAAATAGTTTCGATCCGGCCCACAGTCCGAAGGCTTTTCAAAACTCAGAACATTGGCTTGGTCCCCGAATTGACACGAGCAACTCATGTCCTCTTTCGGAGTCATCCCGCTCAACGATTGATTCACAGTTTGCAACTTTTTAAGGACTTGCTCTTCGGCCGTCGAAGCATAATCGCTGTTGCCACTCTGGTAGTAAAGACTGTACCCCCCAAATGCGACAAACGAAGCAAAACAACAAAATGTGTAAACCCAAAAGGATGCCTTAGATTGCTTCACCACTATCTCCCTTTCCAAAGGTCGGCGAAAACGCCTGCGCGAATCTCATCATTTCCTTATCTGTTTATTTGGGTAAAAACTGAATGTCCTAAAGTCTAGAACCCGGCCTCTGGCAGGTCCAGGTCCACACCTAGAAGCTATAGCTGATAGCCAAGAGAGTGTTCGCGCCCCCTAAAAAATAAAATACGGAACGAATTTCTGAATTCTGTTCCTGGGAAGCACTGTAAAGGTTCGCCACTGCAATCAAGGCGTGAGTGGCGACTCGAATCCACCGACGACGTTCATTTTCCTTTCGCTCTTTGTAAAGATAACGCTGCAAAACTTCGTTTTTCTCTGCAGCGGATAAAGATGAACCCTCGATCGCATAAAAGAATGTGTCCAACTCATTGCTGGTCCAGTATTGGGTCGCTCCCCATCCAACGGCTATCAATCCCACATTGGAGGTGATCGCAAAAATCGTGCGACTGAAGACCTCCTCGGATTGATAATAACCAATACCTCCTCCCACCGCCGCCACCGCTCCTGAGATCATATACCCCAGACCGACTCGCTCATTCTCTTCTTGTTGCTGAACAACGTATTCGCGAAACTCTGTCCACTGAGCAGGTCCCCCATAAGAAGAATCCCCTTCCCGCGCCCACAACGAGGGCGTCGCAAAAACGAGAATAAGCAAACACAGTCCGTTTTTCATAACGTCGCCCCCAACTGCATGAAGACGCCGCGATTTTCTTTCTCGGTCCAATAAGAAAGGCCACCCGTAAAACTCTTATATGAAATGAGAAATCCCGCCGCATGATCTCTCTCTGAAACACTTGCCACCGCATGAAGAATTCCCAAACGATAAGCCACGGCCGCCCGCGCCGCTTCACGAGCATTTTCTGTTTGCGCATGGACCTGAAGCTGCAAACCCAACTCTAAAAGCCCCAACGGAGCTGTGGGTTTGACAGAGGCCCCCAGCAAGACTTCCGGCTGAATAGGATATTGCTCTGTTTTGTGACTGCTCACGCCCCAGTGAGCCAACATTCCGGAAATCTGCGGTTGCCAGGTGGCTTCCTCCCAAGAATATAAAAATCCGGGCTCCAGATAAATCAACTCTTGAGTCTGAGTGGCAAACAGACGTTCCGAATCTCCGGCAAAAGCCTCACTCAACGCAAAGTACTGACCAATAAAACGCACATGTGTGTAGCGCACTTGCAATCCAACGTAAAGGTTGTCTTCAACATAACTTGCAATCTGTCCCTTCATACTTTGCTCTTCGGCAATGACAAGATCCACCATTGGCAAGGCGGGATTCTCAAAGCGACTCACGGCCACCAAGCGATAAGGTTCAAAAGACACTCCCCAGGTCGCTGCTTGAAATGAAGCTTCGATAGAAAAATCAGCTTCAATGGATTCTCGATTGGAAAAAAAACGGGCCACGGCCTCTTGATTGCTTTCGCCTCGTAAAATTTCTTCGGCGTCTTTGAGGTACTCCATGCGGCTCCCCATAAAAAGGTCGACGTCAAAACGCGGTCTTCGAGCTTTCGCGATCGCGGCGGGATTACAGGGAAGCCCCCTTTCGACACTGTCCAACGTATAACAAGCACTCCCTAAAGAGCGCGATAAAAAGCGTGTGCTTCCATCTCGCAAGGTCGCTGGCAAAGTTTCGCCATGAGCCAGAGCACAGAAAAAAAGAAGCAGGATCAAAACTCTTAAAAACACAGATCCTCCTCGGGCCACGGAACCGCTTTCGCCTGCTCTTTAAGTTGTGAAATTTGCTCTTGAAGATGCCGATACTCTGAAGTCCGTGCCGGGAAGGCCACCTCTAAATCCTGCAAAAGAAGTAAGACGCCGTCCAACACTCTGAGACCCCAAGAAAAATACGCACGCAGTTGCTCGGTGCACATTCTTTGGTTTTTTTGTGCTTTCCAATTTTTAAGTCCTTCCTCAAGCGAAGACTTCAACAACACCACTCGCAAGGTGGCGCCATAAAGACGCGCTCCGGGGGTCATCTCATCTTTTAAGATCTCCAAAGCTTTTATTAAATCCTGACGTTCCCGAGAGTTCACCGACGGGATGCGCTCCCACTGTTGAACGTAAGCCTCTAGGAATTGAACAACCCCTGAGGCTTTTTGTGAAACATCTTGGCTTGCCACGAACAACTCAGGGGACTTCACTGACTTTGATACGACAAAAGAATAAATCTGCTCAATGCGTACTCCGGCGCGAGCGGCATAAGCCGATGCCCACGCCATCTTCACATGAGGATGGGGATCTTTTTGCGCAAGATCAGAAAAATATAAAATAGCCTCGTCATAGTTCTTCTGATCCATCATCGAAAAACCTCGAGAAAGAGATTGTTCCCGCGTCCGAAGTTCTTCTTTGGATTGGCAAGAAGAGACACAGAAAATAAGTGCAGACAAAGCGATTTTGAGGGCTGTTTTCATATATAAAGAAGGATACTAATGCCATGCGTTGTGAAATTCGATATGACACACACCGCAGTATAATTAATTCATTGATCCTTACTTCCCCGCAATATACCCCTGCGCAAGTGTAACCTTTCACAGGAGAGTGACGTGCTTCGTAACTTGCTTTTTTCTATCTCCCTCATCTTGAGTGCTTC
>JANJTG010000026.1 GCA_024711265.1 Bdellovibrio sp.
CGTTGCAATCAGAAAACCCACCCACGGCCACGGCGTCAGTAAGTCCTTGCGACGTTGTGGTGTTGTCAAAAGATAAAGACCAAAACCCGGCGCAAGAAGTGCGATGATAAACTTGGAGTTTAGTCCAAGTCCCATCAAGACTCCCAGCCACAACCATGTTTTTTTCACGCTCCAGCGTTTGTTGTCTTCACGCACTCCTTGCCAGAACACCCACGCGGCGGCCACCCAACAAAGAATAAAGGGGGGCTCGGGCGAGGCAACGTAGCCACCAAATCCCCAAAAGGGAGACCAAAGTAAAATGAAACCAACGAAAATGGCGGCCCACTCATCGAAAAGATCTTTGGTCAGTTTATACAGAAAGACGACAGTACCGATAAAACATAAAAAACCAGGAAGTCGAACTCCCAGGTAGGTGTCGCCAAACAGACTTGTGGTAATGGCTTCAAGCCATGCAATCATTCCAGGATGATCGTAGTAGGACAGTTGCAGCCACTTGGCCCAAGACCAGTGATAGGCTTCGTCATCAATCAGCCCTATGTTGAGGGAAAAAAAGGCGCGAAAAAGAAGCGTCAGGATAAAGAGAATAGTGACCTTCTGCGAAGTGCTCTGTTGTTTCCAAAACTCACGAATCACGGCTGTGTCCTTGCTATACAGTATGTCAAATCTCTGTCGTAATATTTCACAGCGCGCAAGGCAACTGTTCCCGGCATGACAGAATGTGTAAAGTGTGAGAATCTTCCGCCATGAAATGGGTCCTTCTCTTTATACTGGTATTTGCGGGTGTCTCTGGTTGTCAGAGCTTTCGGTATTATGATCCGAACAAGGCCCACCATGGGGAGAATCAGTTCTTAAATAACTATGATAATTCTCCAAAAGACGGTTTTTGGAAGTGGCAATGGGAGCGTTTAACCAGTTCTCGCCCGCCAGAGCCACCTTTTCATCCTGAGATTGTGAAGACGGACACACAGTTTCTGCAAGGCAACCGCCAGGAATCCACTTTGACTTGGATTGGACACTCGACATCGTTGATTCAGTTGTCAGGGGTGAATATTTTGATGGACCCGGTTTTTTCTGATCGTGTATCCCCCGTGAGTTTTATGGGTCCGAAACGTTTGGTTCCTTTGCCTTTTGAAATATCTGATCTGCCCGCGATCGATGTCGTTTTGGTCTCCCACAGTCACTATGATCATCTGGATCTTCCGACGTTGCGAGCTTTGGCCCAAAGAAACTCTCAAACTTTGTTTTTGGTTCCCCTGGGAAATGAAGCCTTACTGAAATCTCAAGGAATCAAGAACGTCAAAGAAATGGATTGGTGGGATGAAACCAAGGTCAAAGATCTGACGGTTGTCTTAACGCCAGCACAACATTGGAGTCAGCGCAGTTTATTCGATCACAACAAGTCTTTGTGGGGAGGGTGGTATGTTAAGACTTCCCGTCTTCATGTGTTTTACTCTGGGGACACGGGCTATTCTCGGGACTTTCAAGATATTCGCATCAAGTTGGGTGAGGTCGACGTGGCCCTTCTTCCTGTAGGGACTTACGAGCCTCGGTGGTTTATGAAAAAACAACATGTGAACCCAGAAGAGGCTGTGCAGATTCATGAAGACTTGAAGGCAAAGCTTTCTATTGGAGTCCATTGGGGCACTTTTCGTTTGTCGGATGAGGCGATGTCTTTGCCTCCCGTGGATTTACAAAAAGCTTTGGAAGCAAAAAACTTGGATGCCCGTGTTTTTCGATTATTGAAGCACGGTGAAATTTTGAAGCTTAAAAACTATGAGAGGGTGTATGCAGAAGTTCCGCATTGAAAAAGATCTACTAGGTGAAAAGAAAGTTCCTGCCGACGCTTATTATGGCATTCACACCCTTCGTGCTGTTGAAAACTTTCAGATTTCCGGTCAAAAAATTGGCGCAAATCATTTGTTTTTGCGCGGACTGGCTTTGGTCAAAAAGGCAGCCGCATTGGCTAACGGAGAGTTGGGAACGATCCCGCAAGATGTTTCAGAATCTTTGGTGCAGGCCTGTGATCTGATTTTACAAAATCCTCAGCAGTGGTCTTCACAATTCCCTTCCGATATTTATCAGGGAGGGGCGGGGACTTCGATCAATATGAACGCAAATGAGGTGATTGCAAATATCGCTCTTGAAAGAAGAGGGTTGGAAAAGGGCACCTACTCGGTTGTCAATCCCAACGATCATGTGAATAAGTGCCAATCCACCAATGATGCCTATCCGACCGCCTTTCGCGTGGCTTTGTATGAACATCTGAATGTAGCGATCAAAGCGATTGATGAATTGGCTCTCGCGTTTGAAAAAAAAGGTCACGAGTTTAAAGGTGTTTTGAAAATGGGACGAACCCAGTTGCAGGACGCGGTCCCGATGTCTTTGGGACAAGAGTTTAATGCCTTTGCAACTTTACTGAAGGAAGACAGTCGCCTTGTGAAGAGTGTGCAGAAGTTGATTCTTGAGGTGAATTTAGGGGCCACGGCAATCGGAACAGGCATTAACACACCACCAGAATACGCCCCATTGGCAGTACGAAAATTAGCGGAAGTGACGGGTTATCCGTTTGTGCAATCCGAGGATTACATTGAGGCGACCAGTGATTGTGGTGCTTACATCATTGTGTCTGGCGCACTGAAACGAACGGCAGTGAAGCTTTCGAAAATTTGCAACGATCTTCGTTTACTCAGCTCCGGTCCTCGTGCGGGGCTTAAAGAGATCAATCTTCCCGAGATGCAGGCGGGTTCTTCTATTATGCCAGCGAAGGTCAATCCGGTGATTCCGGAGGTCGTGAATCAAGTGGCGTTTAAAATTATCGGCAATGATTTGACGATTACTTTGGCGGCAGAGGCTGGACAGTTGCAACTGAACGTCATGGAGCCGGTGATTGCGTCGAGTATTTTCGAGTCCATCCATCTTTTGACTCAAGGATGTCATACGTTGCGCGAAAAATGTGTCGAGGGGATCACCGCCAATCCTGAGCGTTGTCGAAATTATGTGATGAACAGTATCGGCATCGTCACTTATTTGGATCCTATCATCGGCCATGCGGAAGGGGACAAGATAGGAAAGATCTGTGCTGAGACTGGAAAAAGTGTGGCGGAAGTTGCGATGGAGCTTGGCTTGGTTACGCAAGAACAGTTGAACGAGATTTTCTCTCTCGAGAATTTACTGAATCCGAAGTATCTGGGGAAACTTGGAAAATAGTTAAGATCGAGAAGAACAGACGGCCGTCGCAAAAGCCGGGCGGGGTTGATGCAAAGCGCGCTAGTTCAGTATATTCTTTTACCGAGGTATTGTTATGAAAAAGAAGATTGTTGTTGAGGCCGTTGTCGATATCGTCTGCCCGTGGTGTTTTGTTGGAAAGAAAAACTTTTTAGACGCGGTTGCCGAATGTCGTGACAGCTTTGACATCGAAGTTCGTTTTCTTCCCTATCAGCTAGATCCCACCACACCATCTGAGGGAGTTTCACGTTCACAGTATTTAAAAAATAAATTTGGCAGTTCTGAAAGATTTCAAGCGGCGGAATCTATGGTTTTTAAGGCGGCAAAAAGTTCCGGTGTGGAAATTCAATTTGAGAAAATACAGATGCACATTAACACACTCGATTGTCATCGTCTTATCTGGTGGGCGGGGCAGGATGGGAAACAGCTTGCAGTCACCAATGCCCTTTATGAGGCATACTATGTTCAAGGCACGGATCTTTCGCAACTTTCAAATCTCAAAAAGGTGATGGCGTCACAGGGTTATGACCAAGTAAAAGTGGAGGCTTTTTTAAAGGGGCCTCACGGTAAAGAAGAAGTTCAAGCTTTGATCGCGGATGCTTATGACTTGGGAGTGAGTGGTGTCCCATTTTTTATACTCAATCGCGAGGTGGGAATTTCGGGAGCTCAGCCCAAAGAAGTTTTTCTTCAGGCTTTTCAAGAACTCTAGTTTCTTTTTTTTCTGGATTGGTGACGATGTTCTTCATGCCAGCTTTTTCTTTCAGCATGAGATTGATCTTTGCTGGTTTCTGCCTTCGGCAGATTTTGAAGGCTGGCACGCAGTTGAGAGTGAAGGGGCAATAAAGAGGTTCCCGACATCAGCATGTTGCGGTAGTTATTATTGAAAGATGAGGAATCAGAAGAATCCTGATCAAATAACAAGCGTTCAATTTCAAAGCGGGCAATACCAGCGTGTTGGTCTGTGATGAATTCAAGTTCGGTGAGAATATCAATATCCGCCATAAGGGACGTGAGTTCACGCAGCCAGATGTATCTTTCTGCGGTCATAAGAACCTGAAACCATTCTGTGGGGGCGGCGGCATAGCCGTTTTCGCGATCAAATTCTTCTTTGAGAGAATTTAAAACTTCTTTTTGAAGGGCCCAAAGTGCCTGACGCACTTGAAGGGCATTGAGGTGGTGTGCTGATTTTGTCATCGGCAGGGCTCCTGTTTATCTAGCAAAGCCTGATATTAACGCATTTTTTGCTGGAAAACATCTACTTTTGCCTAGAGGAACCCTGCCGGAAATCAAATTAACGGCATCGTCTCCATTGGAGATGGTAAACCAGACCTGAGGAAATATCCGCGCTGTCGACCGTCGCCAAAGTTTGGTCATTGCGAGTGTTGGTCTGAGCCATCATAGATGTGTTCACGCGAAGGTTCACGCTGGCTCCACAAGGCGTCCAGACCATGGTGCTTGCAATTAAATTGTCAGTGACCGTGTAGACATCACTCAAAGGACCTGCGAAGGTTCTAGAAATACGAGGTCCTCTTGCGCCAGCCCAAAAATATTCTGCATCAAAACGTGAGAGGGCCCCGCGTGGAACGGAGTTGAATCCGCGATAGTCGACTTGGAATACCGCCACGCTGTATCCTGATGGAACTTCAACGGGTACTGAGATATTGCAGGACTTTCTGTCCACGCGACGGCCGCCACCAGCCTCCGCGACATAGCTATCAAAGAGAATACTCAGAGCTTGCTGATCGGGACTCAAAGTGACACTGGCTGATCCTGCAGGACACCCGGTGCCCCCATAGGCGGGTTGCCCTAAACGAATCGCTTGGGCTTCTGCTTTAAGACTGATTATTGATAAGAGTCCGGCAAGAGATAATAATAGTTTGGATTTCATAGTTCCCCCTTTTGGTTTTTTATTTAAGTTGGTTTCAATTTTAAAAGTTAGCGACGGCCTGAATCTGGGAATCGAGGTGGACGCCCTGGATTTGGTGGAGCGGGACGTGGGTTGCCAGGATCTGGTGCCGGTGGACGAACGCCTCCCGAAGCACTGCAGGTTTTCCACACAAGTTTATATTTTTGAGACTGAACCTGACCGTCGATGCTATCCAAGGTGATTTGCGACGTGATTAAGGACGATGTATTCAGATTGCGGGCCATTAAAAATGTCGTTAAGAAAAGCGTTTGGCTTTCGTTCGAACTGCAAGGGGCCCAGGCCGCCACGCGAGGATCAATGTCATGATGAATGTAGTAATTGTCGTTGAAAGGTCCGTTGAAGTCTTGCTTTCTAAATGAATAAGTCCCGCCATTTTCATACCCGGGTTTTTCATTTCGAGGTTTGCTACCATCAAAAGAATAAAGAGCTTGATGGGAAACCACACTGCCTCTCTCTGCATAGGCAAAACCACGATAGTCCGCCGCCAAAAGAGCAAAGGTCCATCCGCGAGGAACCCAAAAGCTGACTTTTAATTCGCACATAAGACGCGCAATCGGATTTTGCATTGTCGATTCAGCGATGAAATTATCTAAGAGAAGAGAGAACGTTTGTCCTTCCGGAGAGATCGTGGCGCTGTAAGAGCCAACAGGGCACCCACTGCCTACAGCTTGAATATTCTGAATGCGAACTCCCGGCGGAGTTTGTGCTTCGGAAAGTTGACTTGTTATAAATAGAAGTAGCCCCAAAAGATGAGCGAAGCCTCGCTGCATAATCCCCCCTTACATCTTCCTTCCCCAAGGAAGCGGTGATATCTGTCACCTGGTAAGGCCTATAGCAAGGGGTGGGCCAGGTGGATTGGTGGCAGGATGACTCCGTTGCCTTTCTTTTAAACAATCTGCATTGGGAATATCAGTGTTCTTGGTACTGCGTTAAAAAATATGATAGAAATCGGTTCATAGGAACTTAATAGGATGACCAAACGCTGGGCGATGATTCGAAAGTGGATTTTGCAAGCTATGCTGCTATTTTTTGTCAGCAGCTTGGGCTTTGTTTTGCTTTATCGCTTTGTTCCGGTGCCGTTGACTCCTTTGATGCTCATCCGTTCATTGCAGTCAGTGGGGTCTGATCAATTTGTGGGAATTCATAAGGACTGGGTTCCGTTGGAAGAAATTTCCCCGTCCATGCAACGAGCTGTGCTGAAAGCGGAAGACTATCGTTTTTTTGAACACAGTGGGTTTGACTATGAAGCCATTCAAAAGGCGATGAAATACAATCAGACTCACAAACGCAAAAAAGGCGCCAGTACGATCAGTCAGCAGACGGCGAAGAATGTGTTTCTGTGGCCTCAGCGGGATTGGATACGGAAGGGCTTTGAGGCTTACTTCACAGTTTTGATCGAGTTTGTTTGGCCCAAAGAACGAATTTTGGAAGTCTACTTGAATGTCATTGAGTTAGGGTCTGGGGTCTATGGAGTTGAGGCAGCGGCGCAAAAGTATTTTAAGAGAAGTGCTAAAAATCTGACTCCTCATCAGGCCTCTTTGATTGCGGCGGTGTTGCCAAACCCTCGAAAGTTCCGTATTGATCGTCCTTCAATTTATGTGATGGCCCGTCAACGTCGTATCCTCAATCGGGTGGCGCCAGAGCTTCCTAAAACGGAAGATTCTTCCATGTTAGATTTCTTGGATCTTAAATTTGATTCTGAAGAAGAGTAAGCGTTAGAATTTAGAATCATGAGCTCTCAACAAAAAAAGAAAAAGATGATTCGGGCGGTTCAAAACAAAGGCTGCCTTTTGGTTTATCCCTTGGAGAATCGCAAAGAGCCCGCAAGTCTTTGGTCTGAGCTTTATCCTCGCACTAAAATGCGCTGGGAGTGGGATCAAGAGGGGGACAACCGTGTTGCTGAACTGTGGATTCTGCGAGAAGAGTTGTCCCGCAGCAAGGATGTCATTTATGCCAAATGGTTTCGGGGGCGAGCGACCTTCTTTTCCAAAGAGGTCTTTGTGAATCTCTTGGCATATCTGGGGTCCTCTCGAGGAAGCGTGAATTTACCCAAGTCTTCTCAAGAGGCCTTGGACAGTTTTTTGTTGGATTCCCCTCAATCGACAAAAATCATCAAAGAAAATTTAGGCTGGCAGGGACGTATGTTGGAAAGCCATTATAACCGCGCGATGAAGCCTCTTTGGAACTTTCTTTTTATCGTGGGATTTGGCGAAGTGGAGGACTCTAGCTTTCCGTCTTTGAACATGGGCGCAACACAGAATTTATTTGAAGATCTGTGGCTAAAGTCACAGGACCTGGATCCGAGAGAGGCGGAAAAAAGACTTGTGAAAATTCTTGGTGAAGAGAATCTTTTTTTGAAGTACGCCCGACGTATTAAAAAAACATGTGAGTCGTTGTATTAACGCATTTTCTGCTTCGTAAATTGAATCACTGTTCTTCTTTTCGAAGAATGAAGGCATGAGATGCAAAATACTATTTATTCTTATTGCCTTGACCGTCACGACCGGCTTTGCCGAAGAAAAATTTGCCCCATCTTCTTTGGATCTCTCCTATGAGACGGATTGTGACAGCCGAAACGACCTGATCACCCTGTCTTTTGTTGGCGACATTTTGGTTCATCAGGCCCTTTATAGATCGGTGGTTGCAGGGTCCCAACACTTTTCGCAGATCTGGAGAAAAACCGACGGACTTATTAATAAGGCCGATGTTTCCGTGGGAAATCTTGAAGGCCCGGCGGCCCTCGGTGTCGATCGCCAAGGGCGAGATCGTGGAGACATTGGTTTTGTCTATGATGGAGAGGTGTACTCTGGGACGAACTTTCTTTTTAATTATCATCCACGTATTTTGTCGGATCTGAAAAAATCCGGATATGACTTACTGACGGTCGCGAACAATCATGTGTTGGATCGACACTCTTTGGGGATTGATAAAACAATCATGGTGGCTCGGCAGTTGAATTTGCCTGTGGTGGGAGTCCGGCTTTCTCAAGAGCGGAACGGACAGTTCTATCAAATTTTAGAAGTGAAAAACATGAGAATTGCTTTTGTTGGTTGCACCGAGATGACCAACGGGAATCCCGACTCCAAAGATCAGGTTCTTTTCTGCTATAAAAATTCAAAACGAATTCTGACGTTGATACAAGAGATCTCAAGTCGCCCCGAGGTGGATGCGTTGGTGGTTCTTCCTCATTGGGGAAGGGAATACTCGCCCGCTCCTGAGGCGCAGCAGAAGGCCTTCGCGAAACAATATCTTGAGGCCGGGGCGTCGATCGTGATGGGCTCGCATCCTCATGTTCTTCAACCGTGGCAGAAGTATGTGACCAAAGATGGAAGAGAAACCTTGATCGGCTACTCTTTAGGAAACTTTGTTGCGGGCCAATCTGGGCTGGCCAGAAAAACAGGAGTGGTTACCTATGTGGGTTTATCCAAGGAGGGCTCACAAAAAGCGAAGATTTTCGGTGTTGGTTATACACCGACCTATCGGGAGGGAAATGAGGTTTTTCCTATCGGAGGGCGGGATTCCCGGAATGTCTTAAATCACGTTGCATCTTTTTTTGGATCTAAGGGGAGGATTGAGCCGATTGGAGATCTTATCTCAACTCTTTGTGCAAAAGCGAATGGAATGGAAAACCAATAATTGCCCTGTATTTTTTCGAATGTTAATGTCATGCCGGTAGGAGCTTTGCAGATGTCCGAGAAAGATAAATTCCCAATGACGTTGGCAATTAGACAGCTTTTGAAAGAAAATGTTCCCTTCTCAAGTCATCTTTATAACTATGAAGAAAAAGGGGGAACGACGGTCTCTTCTCGAGAGTTGGGAGTTGACGAACACTCGGTGATCAAAACCTTGATCATGGAGACGGATTCAAAAGAGCCTCTTATTGTTTTGATGCATGGTGATCTTCAAGTTTCTACAAAACAACTTGCGCGGGATTTGGGGGTTAAAACCATTTCGCCTTGTAAGCCCGAGGTGGCAGATCGACATACGGGTTATCAGGTTGGTGGCACGTCACCATTTGGGACCAAAAGAAAGATGCCGGTTTATATGGAAAAGTCGATTCTGGATCTTGAAAAAATCTTTATCAATGGTGGTAAAAGGGGCTATTTAGTGTCCATTTCCCCGAAGGATGTTGTCAGAGTATTGCAGCCACAACTTGTGAGCGTCGGTATTTCCGTGAGTGGATCATGAAGTCTTGGATCGTCTTTGTTTTATTTTCTCTGTTGCCTTTGTCCGCTCATTGCGAGAAGGAAAGGACGACGATCTACTGGTTATTTTTTGATGTACGTGGGGCCGTGAACTTAAATGCGAAAGATCAAGAAGCTCCTGGATATTTGTTGGAAGTATATCGCCTTCTTATCAGTAAGATGCCGGATTACAAACATCAGGTAGTCGAGGTTCCTTTTTTACGAATTCTGCAACAGATGAAGGCTCATAAGGGCATCTGCACGATGATGATTCTCAAAACTCCAGAAAGAGAGTCATTTATGGAGTTTGGGACTCCCTTGGTCAAAGGGGTCTCTGCGGGTGTTATTGCCAGCAGAGACAACGCGAAGTTGATTCGTTATATGACTAAGTCAGGGGTGGTGGATTTGGATCTGATGTTGAAAGATCCGCATATCAATGTCGGCGTGATCACGGAAAGATATTATGGCAAAAAAATCAATGAAAGTTTGATTAATATTCGTGGGGCGCAGATCACACAAAAGCGCAGAAATAACGCCGACCAAGAGTTGAAAAGCATGATGGCGATGGGGCGCTTGGATGTGTATCTAGGATTTCCCTTTGAAGTCGCCTTCAATTCCGATTTCATGTTCTATCCCATCAAGGACAACGCAGAGTTGTTGCAACCCTATGTTTCTTGTGAAAAGACGGCCTTTGGAAAAACCATTATCTCAAGAATCGAGGACCTTCGCCACAAGCATGGTCTAGATTCCGCGTTTGAAAAGATCTATACACGTTATGCTCCATTGGCAACACAGGGAAGAGAGTAGACGATCCATGGTCAAAGAGATTGAAAAATTGGGGGCCGTAACAACCGAATCCGTATTTAAAGCGACGGGGAAAAGTTGGAATCAGTGGATCGATATTTTGAATAAGGCGGGCGCCAACACATGGACCCACAAGCAGATCACGGACTTTCTTAAGCGCAAGTATAAGCTGTCGATGTGGTGGCAGCAGGGTGTTTCTGCGGGCTATGAAATCTTCATCGATAAAAGGGTTCCCGGAAGAACCTTGAAAGGTGACTACTCAATTACGGTCACTCGCACTTTTCCCATGGCTGCAAAAAAATTGTGGCAGTTGATCTCTTCCGAAGAGGGGATGTCCCTGTGGCTGCGTCCTCTTTCTAAGTTTAAGTTAAAGGTCGGATGTTCTTTTGAGACAGAAGGGGGCGCTTTCGGAGAAGTTCGCACGATGCGTGCAGGGCAAAGAGCGCGATTGACCTGGCAAGAGATCGATTGGAATAAAAGCACCACCGTGCAGGTCTGGATTTTGCCCCGAACGGAAAATAAGAGTGTCCTCGTCATTCAGCATGAAAAACTTGTCGATGGGCGTTTGCGCGGACCTCTGCGCTCACACTGGGAAGAAGCTGTGGGGGCTGTCTTAGAATATGTTCGGACGATGGTCTAGAAAGCTTTAGAATCCTTTCATTCTCAGAATGAAAAAACCGAAAAGATGCCTATGAACTCAGCATCTTTTTTTCGATCATGGATCTCTCGCTTTGGTGTCGAAGTGAGTCTTGTGGCTCTGCTGGCTCTGGCGTTTTTTCTTTATAAAGAACCCGCCCTTTTGGTCAACAATCGATCTCAAGCATCTCTTTCGCAAGAAGCTCAGGACACTGTCATCAAGATTAAAACTATTGTGGAGCGCGCCGAGAAGGCCGAGAAATCCTTTCTTAAATCTCGTCGAGAGTCGGATCTCCAAGAGTACAATCAGCAGGTCTTGCTTTTGAATTATGAAATGGGTTATCTGACCAAGCTGGTTGCAAGGGAGCCGACTCATCAAAAGCAGGTTGCTCAATTGAACAAGGCCTTGCGTGACCATTTTGAGGCGGTGAATGATCTTTTGGTGCAACGTCAACGGGGTGCTGTTGTTTCGCGTTTACCAGCCCAGACTTCACTAGTGCCGATTATAGAAAGCGCCTTTGCACACACTTCGGCGGAGACGTTTTTAGCATACCGGAATGAGCTTCTTTGGGCGGTTTTTGGTGCGGCGATCTTTTTGGCTTTGTTAAGTCGGTGGTGGCAAAAGAAGACTTTGGATGAACAAAAAAGAAGTTCCGGGTCCCTTCAAAGACGTTCTATTTTGTTGGATACAATTCTTAATAGCATGAGTGAGGCCTTGATCGTGATTGATCGACAAGGTTACTTCACACACTACAATGCCGCTGCCCAGAAGATCATTGGTACACGATTAAAGGAGATCTCCTCAGAGGCCAGCGCGGAAGAGCTCGGCTTTTTTAACTCTTTGACGGGAGAAATCTACAGTCAAAAACAGCTTCCCTTCCATCGAGCCCTTCATGGCGAACAAGTCGATGATCTGGAAATTTTTGTTCAAAACGAAACCCACCCACAGGGGATTTATATCAGCGTGAGCAGTCGCTCGCTCAATGATATTGATGGGGGAATTTCAGGAGCTTTGGTCGTTTTCCGAGATATCAGCCGTCGGAAGATGGTTGAGCAGGAGTGGATGAGGGCTCGCGAAGCAGCTCTGGAGGCATCTCTGAAGAAGTCAGACTTTCTGGCGGCCATGAGTCATGAAATTCGTACCCCCATGAATGGCGTCATTGGTATGACGACTTTGTTGGCGGACACCGCTTTAAATCCAGAGCAGGCGGAATACGTAGGGACGGTGAAGAGATCTGCGGAGTCCTTATTGATGCTGATCAATGATATTTTGGACTACTCTAAAATCGAAGCGGGTAAGGTTCGTTTAGATCCGCAGCCTTTTGATTTACAGTGCTTGGTGCATGATGCACTGGAGATTTTTCGACCCAGCGTCGCAGAAAAAAATGTCGGTTTGCATTCTGTGCTCGAGACATCGTCGAATTGGTACTTTGTCGGAGATCAAGGGCGTCTTCGCCAAATATTAGTTAATCTTTTAGGGAACGCCGTCAAGTTTACTGAAAAAGGTTTTGTGAGTTTAGAGGTTTCTCAGATCGTCGAGCAGAACGGAAATTGCCAGATTCGTTTTGAAGTGAAAGACACGGGGCCAGGTCTTAAGGAAGAGGAGCGCCGTTCTTTGTTTCAAAAATACTTCCAAACTAAAAATGGAATGAAATTTGGAGGAACGGGGCTGGGATTGTCGATCTCAAAACAGCTTGTGGACCTGATGGGCGGAGAGATCGGTCTGGAAAGTGTTGTGGGGTTAGGATCGAACTTCTGGTTCACCGTCACGCTGCCGATTGCCAGGGCTCAGGACGTTCCGCGCTCTCATGAAGTTAAGTTTGCGCGTCTTTTTACGGGTTCAATACTTTTAGTGGAAGATCAGATCGTTAATCAGCGAGTCGCCCAAAGTTACCTGCGAAAATTGGGGCTTGAAGTGGACGTGGCCACCAATGGTCTTGTGGCCTATGAAAAAAGTTTGAATCATAATTACGATTTCATTTTGATGGATTGCCAGATGCCAGTTCTGGATGGCTTTGAGGCGACCCGTAGAATTCGCAAAGAAGAGCAGAAGACAGGAAAACGAACGCCGATCATTGCTTTAACTGCAGATGGTGCTCCCGGAGACAAGGCGGTCTATTTTGAAGCGGGCATGGATGATTTTTTAGCGAAACCTCTGGAGCTCAATCATTTGATCGAGACCTTACAGCGATGGTTGAAGGTTCCTGATGTCGGGATTGATGAAAGTGCATTACTGCAACTTGAAAATTATGTGGTGAATGATCAAAATTTGATCGAAGCTTTGATCGAGGATCTGGAACAGTCCGCTCCCAATTTGATCGAATCTATGCGACAAGCCCTGAACGATGTGGATCTGCAGGGGCTTTCAGAGGCGGCTCATGCACTGAAGTCAAGCAGCGCCACCTTAGGGGCTAAAAAGCTTTCAGAGCTTTGTGCAGTCGTGGAAGATCTTAAAGAACTCAGTGGGGCTTCGACATTTGTCGAACAAATCGAAGAGCAGTTCGCAAAAAGTATTCTGGATTTAAAAAAATACGTGGCTCACAAGCAGTCCGCTTAAAAGGGAAAGGAGAAGGGCATGGCAAATATCCTCATCGTCGATGATCAAAGAAGTGTCCTTCTGACCTTGGAGGCTTTGCTGACGAAGGATGGGCATACCGTCACTGCATGTATGAACGCGGTGGAGGCCCTTCGAACTTTGGCTCATGAACCTTTTGATCTTGTTATCACTGATGCCGTGATGCCGGGGGGTGGGGATGGTTATGCACTCACTCGGACGATTCGCAAACAGCCCCTGGTGGCGAAGGTGCCGGTGATTTTGCTGACGGGAAAAAGGGAAAAGAGTGATATTGAAAAGGGGATTGAAGCTGGCGTGAACGACTACGTCGTTAAACCCTTGGACCCGGAGCTTCTATTGGCGAAGATTCGCAATCTCCTGGTTTCGACGAAAGAGTCCGTGCATTTTGTTGAGGCTCCCGTGCAATATAAAGCCGATTGGGAGATAAAGACCGAGGTCACTTCCGTTTCGGAATTGGGATTAAAAATCAAATCCAATATTCCTCTTCCGTTTGGGAAGATATTGCGTTTGAATACCCCTCTTTTTGAGGATATTGGAATACCGAAAATTCCGTTGCGCATAGACTCTTGTGAAGAGGTGCCGGGGGGCGAGTCTTTTTATAAGATTCAAGCTCATTTCGTTGGTATCACCGAAAAAGAATTATCTCCGATTCGTCTGTGGATTCGTTCTAAAAAAAGTTTCTGACCGAGCCCAACAGAGGGACGAGCCCGGTCAGATGAGGGACTGTAGACTTACTGACAGATCGGAAGGGCTTTCACCATAGAGGTAATACTGCTGATCTTTTGATACTTGCTATTGGTTTTAATAACGGCCCAATAGGCGCCGGAGCCCAGCATGATCTTTCCTTTATTCGCGACCTGCCGAGCCATGATTCCCACTCCGCAATGCAAATTGATATAAGGATCTAAGATGGTCTTTTTAGGATCCGTCGGATTTAAGTTTTTATCTTTGTTCCAATCAAACTTACAGAACTTCCAGCCTTGAATGTCTTGATAGGAAAGTTGCAAAAGACCTTCAGAATAGACCGGCTTTTTGGTGATAGGGTCAGTGCCCATGGTAGTTTCATGCATTCGCGATAGTGGATTATAAGCGCTTTCGTATTTGGCCATCGCGACAAAAATCTGAGCCCACACATTGGCGCGATCTTGACTGCTCAAGGTGTAATAGCGAGGACAGAACTGATTGATATCATCAGCGCCCTTCAGAAGGCCATTCCAATCCTCCATGACCAATTTCATGAGATACTGGGACCACGCCTTACGCTCGGGACGCGCTGAAGACTCCCAAGAAAGAGCGTGCATCGAATAGGAATCATTGGGCTCTTGAGGGTCATTGGGTTCTGGAGGAACTGTCGGAGTAGAGACCGGACGTTCAGTGCCGCCTTTGTCGACCACGGCGAAAATCAAACTTCCTCCTTTGAGAAGCTGTATTACGGTATCTCGATTGTTCATCGAAACTGCGGGGCATCCCCAACTGCGTCCCTGTATGACGTTGGCCTCTTGGACGTAGGAAGCTCCATGAATCACGACAGCCCGACGGCGGGCATTAGAGTTGGTGGAGGACAGACCATCCAGTTTTAACGAGAGCCCATGTTTACCGTAATAAGTTTCCGCAGTTCGATAGACACCCAAGGAACTGGCATTGGAGCCTGAGACATTACTGAACTTTTCCGCATAACCATCATGATTCGCATCAGAGCCCTTGCCGTGAGCAGTGCGGATCGCCCATACTTTTCCCGTTTTCATATTGATAATATAAAAACGTTTCGTTTTAGAACTTTGCGCGAAATTGATAATGGAAATGTATTCGGAGTTTGAGAACTTTGATTTATTTTGATGGAAATAAATCAGGGCGTCTTCAAGTGCTTTGTAAGGGACCACATGCTCAGGATCAATGTGGTCGTAATTTTTTAAAATGACGTCCCTGTCGGTGCTTTCAATAACAACAGGAGTTTCGGACGCCATTTTTTCTGCCTCATTCTGAGGTGTCTCGACAATCTGTTCTTGGGTGGTGTCATCGGGAAGAGTGAGTTCCTGTTGAGAGGGATCTCCGCAAGCTCCGAGGGTTAAAAGGGATAGACTGAGAAGCGCTGTGCTGAAACGTGAGAAGAAGCTATTTCGGCATTTGTTTTTTACCATTATTCCTCCGCTCTGTTGTGTGTGCGTTAACAAAGGCTATCTGAGGAAAATTGCAGACATTAAAAAAACGTTACAGTAACATAAAATTTCAGACCAAGTGCTTGGTGGGATTTGATGCGTTCTCGGAAAATTCCCTACGGAAGACCGTGAATAAACCAAAATTTGCACGACAAAATGGCCGTGCATTCCGACAGAGTCTCTTGAACTGAGACGTGAATCTTCTTAATCTCTTTCGAAAAAAAAACGAGGTGTTTAATGAAAGCCGTGCGATTTACTGGAGTGGGAAAAGCCGCCCAACTTGTTGAACTTCCTGTGCCACAACCGAAAGCAGGCGAAGTGCTGATAAAAATCGGAGGTGCGGGGGTATGTCACTCTGATCTTCATGTGCTTCATCAAGGAATTGGTGTCGATCATCCGTTCACCTTAGGACATGAAAATGCGGGATGGGTTGCCGCTCTCGGAAGTGGCGTGAAGAGTTGGAAAGAAGGAGACGCTGTCGCCATCTACGGTCCCTGGGGATGTGGCCACTGCCACGCGTGTATGCAATCTTTTGAAAACTATTGTGAGAACTGGAAGCCCGGTCAATCTTATGGCGGAGGACTGGGGTCAGACGGAGGCATGGCGGAGTATATGTTGGTGCCCTCGGAACGACTTTTGGTTTCATTGGGAAGCTTAAAACCTCAGGATGCAGCTCCGTTAAGTGATGCGGCGTTGACTCCGTACCATGCGATCAAACGGGCTTTGCCTCTTTTGACGCCAGAGTCGACGGCGGTTGTTTTGGGAGTGGGAGGTTTAGGTCATATGGCCGTGCAACTTCTGCGCTGTCTTTCGGGCTGTCGTATTGTTGCCGGAGACGTTGATGACAGTCGTCTTGAAATGGCGAAAAAATTAGGAGCGGATCTGATCGTCAATACTAAAAATGCGGATGAAGCGGCAGAAAAGATCAATAAATTTATTGGCCCCCGCAAAGCGGCTTTGGTCTTAGATTGTGTGGGCGTTCAGCCGACCGTCACACTGGGAAGTAAGATCGTCGGTATGAACAGTCAGTTTACGATTGTAGGCTTAGGTGGTGGGAAGTTGGTGATGGATGGCTTCTCGCTTCCTTTTGGATGCATGGTCAGCACTCCTTACTGGGGTTCCCGCACTGAACTTTTGGAAGTTTTGGCGTTGGCCCAATCGGGTCGTATTCATGCTGAAGTCACTCACTTTAAGCTTGAAGAAACTCCTTCCGTCTATAAGAAGCTGGAGGAAGGGAAGATCAACGGTCGTGCCGTGATTGTGCCTCAATAAATAAAAAGTCCCAGGAAATGGTCTCTTGCTGAAGCCAGAGAACCTTGTGCTGGTGCCAACTCTCAAGATAGACAAGTTCCTCCTTGTGGGGGACTTGCTCTAGATTTTCACATTCAAGAATAAGAGCCCAAAAGGGAAATATCTTCTTGTAAGATAGTTGATGATCTAAGAGTTCTTTTTCGGGATTCGCCCAAATAATTTCACAAGGAAAAAGAACATTTTTGATTCGGTCTTTTATTCCCGGTTCATCTTGTATCAACAGAGCTTTCAGTCGATAAGGAGAAGTCAGGGATGGTGTCGGCGCCGAGGGAAGATGCTCTGACTCTAAGAAGCCAGGGCGGAGGGCCGCTAAAGATTTGTCGCGAAAGCTTTCGCTTAATTCTTCGTCGATGATCTCTCGATATTCGACGCAAAAAGGTTGGGATTTTGTCGTAAGCCAGATATGCGTCAGCCTGATTCCTGCAATCTCTTTTTCATATTGAGCTGTCGCCAAAAGCTGATAGTGAGTCAAACGCTCGCGCGTGAAGGATGAAAAGATATAATTAAAAGTTCCCTGACAGTTTTTCATAGGCGAGGCTTCTCTTTCTTCCATTTATTAGTAAGCTGAACCCTATGGAACATCCGGCATTGAAGCTTGATCATGTCACGGTTATCTTAGGTGGGGAAGTGATTCTAAGGGAGGTCAATTTCGAAATTCCCCACGGTGAAACCTTTGTTATCATCGGTCCTAGCGGGGGTGGTAAAACGGTTTTGTTAAAGACCATGGCGGGCCTGTTTAAGCCTGCTGAAGGGCATGTCTTCTGTGAGGGGGAGGATTGGCAAAATCTGCAATCCGAAGGAAAAAGAAGATTGGCGAGAAAAATAGGAGTTCAATTTCAAAAAAGCGCCCTTTTTGATTCTTTGACGTCTTTTGAGAACGTGGCGTTTCCCTTGCGTGAACACACGGATTTTTCAGAGGAAGAAATTAAAAAAAAAGTGCTTTCGTGTTTAAAGGATGTGGGGCTTGAAGAGGCGCAAAGTCTTTTTCCTCATGAACTTTCTGGGGGCATGAAGCAGCGTTTGGGTATAGCGCGCTCGTTGGCCTTGAATCCTGAGATTGTTTTTTACGACGATCCTACGGCTGGCCTCGATCCTATCAACACGGACATTATGTTAGATCTGATCACGCAGCTAAAAAAGAACTATCATTCAACCGTCATCATGGTGACGCACAGTTTGATCTGCGCTTACAAGATGGCGGATCGCATTGCCCTGGTTGCTAACCAACAGGTGATTTTGGCAGGAAATCCACAGGAAACTGAGGCCTCCAAGGATCCCCTGGTCCATCAGTTTGTGGCAGGTCAGATGGAAGGTCCTTTGCGATGGGGATAACCCCACCTCTTAACTAAAACTTGAAATTAATTGTATTGGCGTAATGTTTTGCGTTGAATATATCTATCGTTGAGGTAGTTTGAAGTGGAAGAGGTTGTATGAGTCGTCTCGTCGGATTTCTTGTCGGTGTTGTTATGCTTGGCGTTTTGTCATGCACCACAAGAAAGGAGCCCTTGGGCTCTGAAGGAAATCCCATCAAGCTTCATTTTGTGCCTTCGGTGGAAGCCAAGGTCCTTTCCGATAATTCGAAGATCCTCAAGAAGTATCTTGAAGAACACACGCCCTATAAATTTTCAGTCACCATTCCTCAATCTTACATCACGGTGGTCGAGGCCTTTGGGACCAAACGCGCGGATGTATCGGCCTTAAATACCTTTGGTTATATTTTGGCTCATGAACGTTACGGAGCTGAAGCACGTTTGACGGTCGTCAGGCACGGATCTCCGAACTATCAATCCCAAATCCTGGCGAAGGCAGATAGCAATATTAAGACAATCGAAGATCTTCAAGGCAAACGGGTGGCTTTTGTGGATCCCGCGTCAACTTCAGGGTATCTTTTGCCTTTGAAGGCCTTGCGGGATCGAGGCATTAAACCTTTTAAGACTGTTTTTGCGATGAAACATGACTCGGTCATTTCAATGATCTATCAAGGTCAGGTGGATGCGGGGGCGACGTTTTATACGCCACCTGTGAACGGGAAAATGGACGATGCGCGACGGTTGGTGCTTCATCAATACCCAGATGTCGAAGAAAAGATTAAGATCGTCGCTTTGACGGAACCCATTCCCAACGATCCGATTGTTTTTAGAAAAGAAATTTCAGAAGAAATGAAAACCAAGATCATCGCGGCTTTTGTGAGTTTCGTGGAAACTCCCGAAGGAAAGAAGGCCTTGGATTCCATCTATGGAGCGACAGATTTCAAAACAGTGACAGATGCTGACTACGCGGTTGTGCGCGAGATGCTTCATGAAGCCCGAAAAGTAAATAAGTAAAATTGAATAGGTAAAGGGAACTCAAGCGTGGAAAATATATTAGAGGTGCGTGGACTTGATAAGACATATCCCAATGGTGTCAGGGCATTAAAGAACGTGAGCTTCTCTGTGCGCAAGGGAGAGTTTCTGGTTGTGATTGGTCTGTCAGGTTCTGGGAAGTCGACTCTTTTACGCTGTATTAATCGTCTTCACGATCCCACCGTCGGAGAGATCATCTTTGAGGGGCAAGATATAGCGACCATTCAAGGTGAATCCATTCGACGAGTTCGTTGTACTATTGGGATGATCTTTCAGCACTTCAACTTGATTCCGCGACATACGGTTTTATCAAATGTTCTTATGGGAAGTTTGGGACGAATAAGTTCTTTGCGTTCTATCTTTGGGCTTTTTTCTGAGGAAGATAAAAAGAAGGCCCTGCAATATCTGGAGTTGGTGGGAATTGCGGACAAGGCATTGGTTCGAGCGGATCAGTTGTCAGGGGGACAGCAACAGCGTGTCGCCATTGCCCGGGCTTTAATGCAAAATCCTCGACTTCTCCTAGCGGATGAGCCGGTCGCCTCGCTGGATCCGGCGACTTGCCATACTGTCATGGATTATCTCAAGAAGGTGAACGAAGAGCTCGGTATTACGATCATTGCGAATCTTCATTTTCTATCTTTAGTCCGTCAGTATGCCACGCGGGTGATTGCTTTAAAGGCGGGGGAGATCGTTTATGAAGGAACCCCTCAGGATATCACGGATGAATGGTTTCAGCGCATCTACGGTCAAGGCGCCAAAGAAGTTCATATCAACTAGGAGTTTCCATGACCTCTTTTAAAATTAAACGTGTGCTTTTTGACGCTGTTGTGTTCTCGCTGTTGTTTGTGGTGGCGCTGGTGGTGATTACGAAACCCGACGAAGAGGCCATGCTGATGTTAGGACGAAATTCTTTGGTATTTTTAGGAGGCTGTGTTTTAGGGGCCGTTGTGAGTTCTCTTCTTGCGACAAAGGGGATTAAGACGGCGGGGGATGTTCTCTTTGCTCCTCGTCATTTAAAGAATTTAGAGACGACAGTGCCTTGGTATAAAACATTGTGGGGCTGGCAAATGGCCGTCGCTTTGGCGGTGACTTTCGCCGTGGCGATCGTAAAGACGAATTTTTCCATATGGGAACTGACGGATATTGACGGCTTCCAAGGGGCGATGCGACTGTTTAAAGGAATTTTCAATCCGAATTGGGAAGTCTTACC
Organism: Bdellovibrio sp.; assembly: GCA_024711265.1. GTDB lineage: Bacteria > Bdellovibrionota > Bdellovibrionia > Bdellovibrionales > Bdellovibrionaceae > Bdellovibrio. The sequence goes on from JANJTG010000026.1 coordinate 20,371, forward strand.
TGCGGCCGTGAATAATATCATTGAAACGATTTTTATGGCGTTTTTGGCAACGGCCTTGGCGATTCCTCTGGCCTTTATTCTAAGCTTTCTTTGTGCCAAGAATATTATGAAAGGCCCTGTATCTTTTCTCATATATACGATCTTGAGAACTGTGCTGAATGTCACTCGCTCTGTGGAGGCCTTGATCTGGGCTATTATCTTTTCAGTTTGGGTGGGAATTGGCCCCTTCGCGGGCATGTTGGCCTTAATGATTCACTCGGTGGCGTCGTTGGCAAAGCAGTATTCGGAGATGGTTGAAACCGTCAGTGAAGGGCCCATTGAAGGAATTCAAGCCACTGGAGCGACGAAACTTCAAACGATCTGGTTTGCGGTTGTTCCTCAGATCGTTCTTCCTT
>JANJTG010000387.1 GCA_024711265.1 Bdellovibrio sp.
TATTTCATGCACAGCCATATTCCCCGAAGATTGATATTAAAAACTCCGTCCCAGTTTTCATCGGTGCAAGAACACAGCGAACCTGGCTCCCCCTCTGTGCCCGCGTTGTTAAAGGCCTCCGTGATGGGTCCCAAAACGTCAATCGTCTTAAGGACGGCACTTCGAACCTCTTCCTCGATGGTCACATCACAAATGAAAGCCTCTGCCGGGACATCACTCTTTTCGCGGATCTGCCGAAGGGTCTCCCAAGCCCCTTCTTCGGAGTAATCGACAACTGCGACGCGCGTATTTCGTTGAGCATAAGCCAACGCTGTCGCTCTGCCGATTCCAGAGCCCGCTCCTGTCACAAAGGCCACTTTGTTCTTCATAAACACCTCGTGTGTTCACCCCTCATCTTACGATTGTTGAATGGGAGCGTTCACCCCAATCACAGATCTTCTACGAAATACATAAGGCCAGATATGTTTTTGCGGTAAGGCAAAATGTAAAAAACTCCCACGCTCTAGGCTTTACGGGGATCCTCTGCTAGAAAAAGGGCATGAAATACTTCGGTGTTCTTTCGATTTTCCTATTCTTTCTTGCGGGCTCGTTTGCCAATGCGCAAATCAGCTTAGAACAATTTCAGCAAATCTCTGCCGCCTTCCATACAGAGTTTGGATCGGAATTGGCGGCACAAAATGCTCGCCTTACTATCAACCGTCCCCCCTCGCCTCAAATGCCGAATTTCTGGTGGGAACTGAAAGACCGCCATGCGTCCTATAGCAGCTACGTGGAATCCGACGGAGCCCGTGAACATCTTTTGTTTCTATTTGGTGGCTATGCACGAATTCAAGGAATGACCCCTGATGGTGTGGCAATGACTTTGTGCCACGAACTGGGTCACGGCCTTGGAGGTGCTCCCTTTAAAGACAAGGGCGAAGAACTTCTTGTTTCAGCTGAGGGCCAGTCGGACTATTTTGCCGCTCGTCATTGCATCAAGAGGATCTTTAAGCACATCCCTGAGTTTCAACCTGTTCAAGCACCCAGTGCTTACACCGAATCTTTATGCCGATCACACTTTACAACTCAAGACGAACTCTATCTGTGTGTGCGTGGATTTCAAGCGCTGGAGGTCGAACGTCTTTTCTTTCGCACTCAAGATGGGATCGAAGAAGAAACTCACTATG
>JANJTG010000072.1 GCA_024711265.1 Bdellovibrio sp.
GCAGAAAAAGAGATCAGCATCGCGATAGAAATCAATGTTGTAAAAAGAAATTTGAATATGGTTCTTTTTACGACGGCAAAAATCTCAAAAGACGTTTTATTTATTCTTGTCATGACTTTTCTATCGGAAAAGCCTTTGAGATTCTAAATACACTCACAATTTTAATATTGTCATGAACAAGCAAAAATGGGTCTTCACTTCAGGCAATAAATCACAAGCCACAGTAACGGGTTCACTTCACAAGCGAAGCACCGTGCAAACTCGAGTGCAGACGATATCCTCGCGGAGAGACAAGGGAGTCTTGATCCGCAGAGACTCCTATTCTTGACTGCGACAGATATCGATGGGAGGAAGTTTTGCTCATCACTGCGCCTCCGGATACAAAATTCCCGCTACGAACATCTCGAGAAACGGCACTTGACTGGGGCTCCTGATCTCCACCAAAAATGCGAAGATCAAAAGAGCACCCAAGAAGAAGTCCAGTCGCTATAAAAATAATGAGCTTGATAATAAACCCTCGAAACGTCATGTCCTTCTTATCGACATAAATAGAGTCGTATCGAAGATACCCCCTAAAAAAGAGTGCGTCTTTCAATCAAGACCCAAAATCGGAAGACTCAAAAATACGGTATCTCAATGATGGATCTAAAACCTTTGCGTATGGTCATTGTGGAGATCACTTTGCGAAGGGCTTCAATCATCTTGCCTTGTTTCCCAAGAAGATGCCCGTAATGAAGCTTTTGGCATTGAACCTTATAAATGGTGGTTCTTTCGCCCTTGGCATAAGTCACCTTAATTTCTTCCCCCTTGGGAACGACTCCCCGAATAAGAAGCTCTAAGAGTTTCGCAGTCTCTTCACGACATGCTTCCATCTCTGGGGAATCCCACGGTAACGTCGAATCATCTTGCTCGGTAAATTGACCGCGTACTTTAATCACTTCAACTTTTGGCACTTCAGACATCGGCCCTCCATATTTTGAGATTATTCATCCTACTCAAAATCTGACAGAGCATTTTTCTTAACACTCAAGAATCCGTGTCTCGCGATTTGTCTAAATACGGAGCCACTGGGAAGCAGGTACCTGCTAAATTCGTTTGGTTAAAAATTCGATGAGACACTGAACGGGTTGGCCGTTGCCGCCGCTGGCAAGCAGTGCGCCTTGGGCTTTGTCCGTCCACGCATAAACGTCCAAGTGGGCCCATTTTTTTCCGCGCACAAATTTTTGCAAGAACAACGCGGCTGTGATGGCTCCGCCGAAACCGCCTCCTGAGTTTTTAAAGTCTGCAAATGGTGAAGACATCTCACCGAAATATTTGTCGAACAAAGGCATTCTCCAGTTCAAATCTCCCGCACGCTGTCCTGCTTGAGTCAGAGCTCCGGCTAATTCGTCGTCGTTAGCAAAAAGACCGGCGATTTCCGCACCAAGGCCCACTTTAATCGCTCCCGTCAACGTGGCTACGTCGATGACGTATTCAGGCTCATCAGCTCCTTTTTGAGTGCAGGCCACGTCCAAAACATCAGCCAAAACCAAACGTCCTTCCGCATCGGTGTTGTCAATTTCAACACGCAGACCATTTCTTGCCGTGATCACATCACTGGGGCGGAACGATTTTCCATCCACAGAGTTTTCAGCCAAGGCCAAATAGAAATCCAAAGGACCTGGGTAATTACTTTCTGCTGCCCATAGTGCCAACCCCATGACACTGGCCGCACCTCCCATATCCTTTTTCATAAGACGCATGGCCGAAGAGGGCTTAATATCCAATCCGCCAGTATCAAACGTGATGCCTTTGCCAACAAAAGCGACGGGTTTTAATTTTGATTTTTTTGCCGGACGGTATTTCAAGTGGACCATGCAAGGTCCGTTTTCAGCACCCTGTCCGACCGCCACATGAAGACCCATATTTTCTTGAACCAATTTCTTGGTATCCCAAACAGAGGCTTTGATCGTTTTTGGAAGCGATAACTTTTTAGTCGCAATCTCGGCAAAAGATTTGGGATGAAGCTCGTTCGGAGGCAGATTCACCAAGTGACGAGCCACATTCACTGCTCGCGCACGAATCATCGCCTCCTTCACCAAACTTTTCTCAAAGCCACCCAAAGATTTTTTTAGGCTGACTTGAGGAAGATCTAACAACTGCTTGCCGTCAACAAATTGGCGGAAATTGTATGAGGCAATATCCAATCCCACCAAAACGCCCAAATCTTGATTTTCTTCGGTTCCGTGCAGTTCAATTTGCAAGGACTTGAGTTGGTGCGCCTTAAAGTGGCCAACTAAAGAGCCAAACTGATCTCGGGCCCAAGTGTAACTGGCTTCATCAATAAGCCCGGCATGCCCCGAAGAGTTCTTTTTACGCGAACGCAAAATCCAAACAGGCCCCTGCTGGCCAATAAAATAGACCAAATCCTTGTCATTCGTTTTTAAGGAGTCCTCTTGCCACTCCAAAGCATGCTCTTCAATAACGGATGTGAACTTATTCGCATCGTCAACCCCCAGCAAATAGACAAAACCCGTCAGCTCATTCTTTCCTTTAAGTTCCTTGCCCAAATTAAAGGTCTCAATCCATGAGTGAAATTGAAGCTTTGCTGAGCTTTTTCCCGCACTTTTCGACGCTGCCGTTCTTTTTGCCACTTTATTCCTCACTTTTAGTTTGTGATTGGGGTGATAAATTCCGTAAAATCATAATATGACGTGGACAAAGACCACAAATCTAAAATTTTGCTTACTCAATGCAGAGAATCTCTTTTTGATGTTCGACGGAACGCCCGGTAAAGAGACCCTGGATCTGAAGGAAGCTCAGTGGCAACGCCTTTCGACGTCCGTATATGAGAACAAGTCTCTTAAAAAATGCCACGATATCGCTAAAACCCTTAAAGAGATCGACGCCGACATCATTATGCTCTGCGAAGTCGGCGGCTATGAATCACTTAAAAACTTCAACCTTCTCTTTATGGATGAGGCCTATTCACCTTGTTTGATTGAAGGAAACTCCGAGCGCAACATTGATGTTGGTTTTTTGATTCGCAAAGGGGTGCCTTTTTACTTCGACCTTCAATCTAACAAGAATCGTCCCATCAACTACCTCTACCCGCACGAACGACAAAGTCTTCTTCACGGTTACCCCGTCAAAGGTGGAAAGCTGACCAGCAGCCATAAATTTTCCCGGGATGTTGCGGAACTAAGACTCTTTACTCAAGATAAAGAAAAGCCTTTCCTTATAATCCTATTGGCGCATCTGAAGTCACGCCTTGATCCCGAACGAATTGATCCCAATGGATTTGAACGGCGACAGGCCGAACTCAGAACGCTTATTGAAATCCACAAGGAACTTGAAACCGTTCATCCCGATTTACCCCTGATTGTTGCGGGAGATTTTAACGGCAATGCGAGCCTGATTAATACGGATGAGGAGTTTAAAGATCTCTACTCCCTCACGAACCTTAAGGATGTCCTTGAGGTCAGCAACCTACCCGCCCCAGAGCGAGCCACTTTTTATCAAGTTCGCAATGGAGGAAAGGCCGATGGAAGACAGATTGATTACGCCTTCTTATCTCCGTCAGCCGCGGCCCTTTTAAAAGCCGGATCAGCCCATGTGCATCGCTACAAAGATGAATTTGGTATGCCACATGACATACCTCGAAACATGGATGCAAAATTAAATCTTCCATCGGATCACTATCCTGTCGTGTTCGAAATTGAGAACTTGAAACTGAAGTAAATCCATCACATAGCTTATTGCAAAAAAGCCCACGCCTCTTCCGTTGACCTTTTTTTAAGACGAATTTATTCTTAATGACACTATGGCAATGCAAAAGACTCAAAATCCTGATTTTCAAATCACTGTCAAAGTGGTGTATGTTCCCTCGGAGTCACGTCCTGAGCAGAACTACCACTTCTTCGCTTACAAAGTTGCCATTAAGAATGTCGGAACTTCACCTGCTCAGCTTATGAGCCGCCACTGGGTTATCACTGATTCTCGTGGGCACAAAGAAGAAGTCCGCGGTCCTGGCGTTGTTGGAATACAACCGAAAATCCAACCGGGGCAAACTTTTGAATATGACAGCGCTTGCCCCTTAAATGCCTCGACAGGAAGTATGCAGGGACGTTATCAATTTGTCGCCGAAAGTGGCGAAAGTTTTAGTGTTGAAATCCCTGAATTTTATTTAATCGCTCCTCACGCGCTCCACTAGAATGGAATTTCAGTAAATTTAAGGTAAACATTCCTCTTGTGGTCTAGTTTTTCATCAATTTTCTAGAAAACTTCAAGAAAGCTGTGCTAAACCCTTCTCCGGCTTGGAGGAGGCTTTATGACTTGGTTCAAAAATCTTCGTGAACTTTTAGGCGTACAAAAAAACGAAATGTGCCTATGTATGGTCGTCTCCGAGCAAGAAGGCGCTGAAATC
>JANJTG010000415.1 GCA_024711265.1 Bdellovibrio sp.
GCGCCGATGTGCCGCTTGCGGGCGACAAACTCATCGAGGCGTTCCAACTGGGCTAACCCTAGCGCAGCTTGCATGTTGGTCATGCGGAGATTCCAGCCTAGACGTTCGTGAACAAAGCGCTTATGCGGCTGAAAGCAGAGGTTACGAAGGCTCCGGAAGTCGTCTGCCAGGGTGTCGTCGTTGGCGAGCACCATGCCACCTTCCCCCGTCGTTACATGCTTGTTGGGGTAGAAGCTAAAAGTGCTTACATCGCCAAAGCTACCGCACGGCAGGCCCTTGTAGGTCTGGCCGTGCATTTGGGCCGCATCCTCAATCACTCGAAGACCGTACCTGCGCGCCAAGTCCAGTACGGGGTCTACATCCACAGGCAGGCCATAGGTATGCACCACCATAATGGCTTTGGTACGTGACGAGATCTTCGATTCAATCTGGTCCGTATCCATGTTCCAAGTGGCCGGATCGCTATCCACCAGGACCGGTGTGGCGCCCGCGCGAACGATTTGGGTGATGCAGGAGATGATGGTAAATGCTGGAAGAATCACTTCATCGCCAGGGCCGATGTTCAGCGCTTCAATCGCAGCATCGAGTGCTGCAGTACCGTTGCATACGGCGACACCATGACGGCGCTGAACGCGCGCCGCGAAGCTTTCTTCGAAACGTTTGACAAATGGGCCTTCCGATGAGATCCAGCCGGTATCGATGCATTCAAGCAAGTACTTCTTCTCGTTGCCGTCCAGAAGTGGTTGGTTGACAGGAATCATGTGCGCATCCCTTTTAAGTTGATGCGGTCCGGTAGAGTTGGCTCGAAGCGAGTTTTGTCATGGTCGCCGGCGTAAGGGCCCTGTTTGACTTCAATGATCTCTGTAGCCTCCAACATCTCAAAGCCATGTCCGCCATGTGCAAGCAGGATAAGGTCGCCAGCTTCCAGAATCATGCTCTCCAGATATTCCCTCCGGTCAGAATAGAAATCCACCCGAAGCCGGCCACTCTTAATCAACAACACCTCGTTTGTGTAGTGCACTTCCCGCGGGACAGGGTTGTGCACATGGGGCTCGATGATGTATCCGGCCGGCCGGTTCATGTAGCCAATCTGCTGCGAGTAACTACCTGGTGTGAAGAACTCAATGCCGTCCTTCCGAAAGGAATGGCGAACGACCAAGGCGAGCTCACGCCCTTCGTGCTG
>JANJTG010000437.1 GCA_024711265.1 Bdellovibrio sp.
CGATAGATCATACGACTTTGACGGTAGGACTCAATACGCAGCCCCGGAGTCAATGTCCAATCTTGGAAATTGAAGGTGTTTTCCGCATACAAAGCTTGCGCATCGGCATAACGTTTGTCATCGGTGTCGATCACGCCGGAACGAGCCGTCGCGGTCGCTCCTTTAACTTCGGTGTTACGCATTTCTTCCGTGTGCAAACGAAGACCGACTTGAAGGTCATTGCTGACTTCGCCAGCATTCCAGTTAAGAAAGTATCGGGTGTCAACGCCGCCAACGTCAAAGGTGCGATTGCGGCCCTTGTTCGTGTTGTTCATGGTGATGTCGCCGGATCCATTTTTGGCAAAATCTTGTCTCCACCAATCACGCGTTGTCTGATTCACATAAAACAAAGTTGCAATGCGGGAACTGCCGTCGATCTGGTAATCGTGAGTCACATCCATTTCGTAACGAGTGATATAAAGATAATCATTTTCCGCAGGATTTTGATAAGCGTCGGCATCATAAAGTTTTTGGGTCAGGCCCAAGTAGGTGAGCTGCGCTTCGCTTTTATAGTGACTCAATTTAATGCCGATATAGCTCTTGTCGGACAAAGCTCCACCATATTTCAACAACACGTCACGTGTGTTGAAATGGCTGTTGTCACGGGACCCGTTTCCATCTTTAGCAAAAAGGTTCACCAAAAGACCAGAGTCTTCCTTCACGGAACTACCTTCGACCAGAAGTTCTTTATAATCGCGGCTGCCGCCGGTTAAAGTGACAGCATTACCGTGGTCTTTCGTCGGGTTTTTGGTGGCGTAATTGATCACACCACCAATAGTTGAAGGGCCAAATGCCAAAGAGCTGCTGCCTTTACGAATATCAATGCGTTCCATGCGCTCAATGATCGGGGCATAGTAGGCGGAAGAATCGATATAAGGTCCCAAAGCCAATGGGGCGCCGTCTTCAAGCAGTAATACCTTGCGGCTGCCATCGGGACTCAAACCGCGCATACCGATATAAGCCACGCCTTCGGCTTCAATGACGTTGGCGCCAGCAGTCTTTTTGATCGCATCTTGCGAACTCACGGGGCGAGTTTCACGCAGTTCTTCTTT
>JANJTG010000177.1 GCA_024711265.1 Bdellovibrio sp.
TAAGATGTTTAGCCGATTTGCTGAGCGTATGTATAATCTGGCGGGTGTGGATTTGCCGCTGACGCCAAAGAATCATGCGTTGATCCGAAACCGCATTGTAAAACTTTTGCGAAGACACTCGTTGAAATCTTATGAAGAGTATTGGGACATCCTTGAAAAGGGATCGCCCGAGACCGTGTCAGAGTTCATCTCTGCACTGACCACGAATATGACTTCTTTTTATCGAGAATCGAATCATTTTGATTTCCTCCAAAGCGTGTTGCCTGATATGGGGAAAAAATTCGGCTCTGAGCTGCGTCTGTGGTGTGCGGCGGCGAGCACTGGGCAAGAGCCCTATACGATTGCCATGACAGCTTGTGAGGCTCTTGGTGAAAGTCCTTCCTCGAAAGTGCGAATTCTTGCGACAGATATCGACATGCAGGTTTTGAAGAAGGCCTCTGTCGGGACCTATGAAGAAAGAGAAATGCAAGGTTTGCCTCCAGCGCAACGCCAGAAATATTTCGAGAAAGTGAAATCTGACGGTGACGAGTACTGGCGCGCCAAAGACCGAATTCACGATATGATTCGTTTTGCGCCGTTCAACTTGATGAACCCGAAGTATGAGTTTCAGCATAAGTTCCACGTGATCTTTTGCCGAAATGTTTTAATTTATTTTGACGAACCAACGACGAAGAGAGTGATTGAGAATCTGGTGACTTGTTTGGCACCGGGTGGGTACCTTATTTTGGGCCATTCGGAATCTGGGAATGTGAAGCATCCTGATCTTAAACCGCTATCTAGAGCAGTTTACCAAAAGATTTAGAGAATTGAGGCTCGACTATGGCACAAAAAATTCGTGTTCTCATCGTGGATGACTCTGCAGTAATTCGCAAACTGCTTGAGAAAATCTTTAGTTCCAGCCCCGATATGGAAGTAGTTGGAACCGCTTCAGATCCTTACATCGCACGAGACAAACTCGTGGCGTTGAAACCGGACGTTATGACTTTGGACGTAGAGATGCCGCGTATGGATGGAATCAGCTTCTTAGAAAAAGTCATGCAACACTTTCCTACTCGAACCATCATCTTTTCAAGCTTGGCGAAGACAGGATCAGAAACGTATCTTCGCGCTTTAGAGGCTGGGGCTATTGAGATCATGGAAAAGCCGTCCATTGACGTCAGTCAGGGGTTGGAGTCTTTGTCACAGACCATTTTGGAAAAAGTACGAGTGGTGGCCAAGGCGCGAATCAATCCCATTAAAAAAGTGGTTTCCCCGTCAGGGCCCGTAGCGAAAGCGACTCCAACATCCTTGGCCAGAACAACCCATCAGTTGATTGCGGTGGCATCGTCAACAGGAGGGACGGAAGCGTTGAAGGTGTTCTTAAGCGGAATGCCGGCGGATATTCCAGGCACTTTGGTGGTTCAACATATGCCTCCTGGATTTACGAAGTCCTTTGCTGATAATTTAAATAACATGTTTCCTTTTGAAGTGAAGGAAGCCGCCGACGGAGATCAGGTCGTGCCTGGTCGTGTGTTGATTGCTCCGGGCAATTACCATATGGAGATCACGCGCAGTGGAGCCTTCTACTATGTGAAACTTCACCAGGGACCGGCGTTGCACAGTGTGCGTCCCGCTGCGGATTATCTGATGAAATCAGTGGCCAAATTCGTGGGTAAAAATGCCTTGGGTGTTGTCCTGACTGGTATGGGTAAGGATGGTGCTGAAGGTCTTCTTGAAATGAAAAATGCCGGCGCTTATACGGTGGCGCAGAATGAAGAAACTTGCGTTGTTTACGGAATGCCCGCAGCGGCGGTGGCATTAGGGGCTGCGGATAAGGTTCTTCCCTTGGATAAGATTGCCGGGGACTTATTGAACCAAGTTCAAGCTCGCAACGCGGCTTAAAATATCTTTCACAAAGAGTTTTCTTTAACCCACGTCCCAAAGACGTGGGTTTGTTATTAAAACAAATCTGAAAATAAGAGACTTGCCCTGGATCCTTCGTTAGGATCGTTCTATGAAAAAATTGTTATCGGCACTTCTTGTTCTCTTCATTTCAACTAATTGCCAGACGACGTCGTCCCGACATGGGGTGATTCGCACCGCCAACGAACGACCCGATCATGCCAGCGCGGAAGCTCGGGGAACCCAGTACGTGGTTTCGACCCAAGGACGATTTGCCACCCAAGCCGCTGAAAAAACGTTTGCATTGGGAGGCAACATCATTGACGCCACCGTGGCGGCTTCTTTTGCTGTGTCAGTGGAGCGTCCTCAATCCACGGGAATTGGCGGAGGAGGCTTCATGCTTTACCATGAAGCCCAGAGCGGCAAGACCTATGCGATTGATTTTCGTGAACGGGCGCCTCTTGCAGCCACAAAAGATATGTATGTGGGGAAAGACGGAGTTGCGAACACAGCCCTTTCGCAAAACGGCGCATTGGCGGTGGCGGTTCCTGGTTTAGTGGCGGGGCTTTTAGAGATTCATAAAAAGTTTGGAAGTCTTCCTTTAGAAAAAGTCCTTCAACCGGCCATCGAGTTGGCCGAGACGGGATTTCCGATCTATGAAGAATTTCACCGCGCGCTTGAGTACCGAGCGAATGAACTCAAGAAGGATCCTTCGGCCAAGTCTATTTTCTTAAATGCTCAAGGACAGGTGCCTGCTGTGGGGACCTTGCTGATTCAAAAAGATTTGGCAAAGACCTTACGTTTAATTGCAAAAAAAGGAAAAGATGGTTTTTACGCCGGATCCGTCGCGAACTCGATGGTGCGCTTTTCTCAAAGTCACAAGGGTCTTTTAACTCACAAGGACTTAAAAACTTATGAGGTCAAATGGCGTGAACCTCTTTCAGGTCAATTTTATGATTATCAGGTCTACTCGATGCCTCCTCCAAGTTCCGGTGGCATTCATGTGATTCAGTTTCTGAAGTTTCTAGAAAACGATGCTCTTTCACAAGATGGCGTCTTATCGAAAAAGGCCATCCACCTTGCGGCGTCCGCGTTGCAATCTTCATTTGCAGATCGAGCGACGTATTTAGGAGACTCTGATTTTGTTTCTGTGCCAGTGAGCGGATTGACGTCGTCTCAATACATAAAAGCGCGACGCAGTGAAATTAGTTTAAAGCGAGCGCGTAAGGCTGGGGAGGTGAAGGCGGGAAATCCTCTTCCTTATGAGTCCACAGACACGACTCATCTTTCCCTGATGGATGCCCAAGGCAATGCGGTGAGCACCACTCAGACGATCAATGGTTGGATGGGGGCTGCGGTGGTGGCGCCGGGAACGGGTGTGGTGCTGAATAATGAGATGGATGACTTCTCTGCTCAGGAAGGAAGCGCCAATCTTTTTGGGGCTATCGGGGGAAAGTCCAACGCCATTGCTCCGAAGAAAACGCCGTTAAGCAGTATGTCGCCGACAATTCTTCTCAAAGAAGGAAAGCCCGTCATGGCTGTGGGGGCTCCAGGGGGCACACGGATCATCAGCTGTGTGGCTCAGACGATTTTGAACTATATTGAATTTAAAATGCCGCTGTATGATTCTATCGCCTCGGTCCGTTACCATCACCAATGGCAGCCCGATGTTCTTTACATCGATCCGCCGGGTCCGCGGCCTGAAGTTCTTCAAGAATTGAAAACGATGGGCTACGATGTGCGAATGGAGCCGATTCCCTGTAATGTGATGGCCGTCACTCGAGAAGGTTCAACGCTTCATGGGGTGGCTGACCCCCGAGATATTGGAACGAGTGTGGCAAAGTAAAGGTGTCATTGTATGTGTGAGGAAGGGCCCTAACCCGTAAGGGCTTTGTTCGCTTTTTTAAGTCGTTGCGACAGCGTTTTGACCAAGGCCTTCGCCCATGAAGGGCGGGCAAAGATGACGTTGTCCAAAGAGCCATTGGGTATGGCAATCAATTCCACGTCAGTAATGGCTTCCACCGTGGCGGAACGAGGTTCGTGATTGAAGTGTCCCATTTCACCCACGAATTCACCGGGCATAATTTCACCCAGCATGACTTTGTCCCCGTCGGGGCCTTCAGAATAGGCGCGCAGACTTCCTTTTTTGACGATGTAGGCGACTTCGGTGTGATCACCTTCTTTGAAAAGAACATCCCCGGGATTGAGCTGTTTTAGTTCATATTGCGGTTGCGATTCATTCTTTTTGGGTGAAACGATTTTAGATACACAATCCACAACGGCTTGTTCGCGATCGGGCTCAGTGAGAAATTGCACTCGTCCCGACGCAATTTCGGCGGCGAAGAGATCATGGTCTGCCACGTAAGACATGATAATGATCGAGATATCATCGTTGTTTTTTTCTTTTAGAATTTTTGAGACGATTTCAAATCCTGATCCTTTGGGAAGATACTCGTCAATTAAAATGGCCTTAGGATGAACGTTGTCGAGTTTGTATTTCGTCTCGAACCACTCGGCCCCATGGAAAATCGTGCAATTTGGAAAGTTCCGCGTGAGCACATCGGTGCAACGTTGAATGCGGGTTTTGTCTCCGCTGACGATTAAAAACGTATTCTTCTTTTCCAGTCCCATCGTTAAAACCTTCCATAATTAAACTAGTTTCTGTTAAAAACCAGTCAATGGTGACACATGGGACTATTATCTTATGAGGATCTTTGAATCACAAGGTGGGGGCCCTATATCGAATTTGGATGTTTTAAATTGAGATATCTCCGCGAGTTCGACTAATGCCGAGTCTCTTCCGAACTCTTCACCGGCATTCCATCGCGATACTTCTCTACTTGTTGCACCCAGTACTGCATTTCAGAGCCTGAAAGCGAATAATCCATATGAGCCAATTTCAAAGCCAAGCCAAAGGCTTCATTGTGAATGAAGGCCATCTGACGGCGTTCTCCTTTGCGGGAATAACTGTCAATGCGATGCAGTCCTTGCATGATGTGCAGAGCTTTAAAAAACACCGCCGTTTCCTGCTTGAAGATACCGACTTCTTCGCGCATGAAGTAAGCCAGTCGAGAATCATTCATGAGTTCATCATGATTCCAAGGATCTTCGCCGTATTGAGCCTTCAAGAAGGCCATCATAAATCCGGCAAAAAGTTCGGTGGAATCTTGTTTGTCGATGCCGGCTAGGCTGATGCGTGCAAGATGGATTTCAAAAATTTCCATCTTCGCCGGATCCATGAAGACGGAATGAAGGCCTGGAAAAATCTGTTCCAAGATGTGCAAGTCAAAAAGCTCCATGAACGCAAGGTGCGGCTCTTTCAATCGCAAAAACTTCAGCCACTCTTCGCGGCGACGAGGCAGGACGGATTTTTTAAGTTCACCACTGCATTCAGCAATCGCCGCGCGCATGGAAGACTCGATAGAAAAATGCAATTTATGAGACAGGCGGATTGCACGCAAAATACGTATGGGATCTTCGATCAATCGTTCTTTGGGATCTCCGATCATTCTTAATACGCGATTTTCGATATCTTGAATGCCACCACAGTGGTCGATGAGCTTGTGTTTAACTGGATCGTAAAAGACAGCATTGGCGGTGAAGTCGCGGCGTTGCGCATCTTCTTCGACGGTGCCGAAGTAGTTGTCTCCGTCAACCGCATCATCCCCCAATGCATTGAGTTCGTCTTGAGTGACGTTACGACGGAATGTCGCGACCTCGAACTGTTGGTCCCCACGTTTGACCAAAACCAGCTTAAAACGACGGCCAATCACATAAGCATTGGGAACTTTTTTGCGAACTTGGTTGGGAAGAGCATTGGTGGCGATGTCAAAGTCTTTGGGATGGATCCCTACGAGCAGATCACGGACACAGCCCCCGACGAGGTAGGTCTCAAATCCGGCCTCTTGAAGGTTCCGGACAATTCTTAATGCATAGGAGTCGATCCAGTCCTCATGGAGCTGGGGCTTTTTCTGAGATATCATTGAGGCTGAATCTACATCCCTTGGCATCAAAATTCAAATTGGAATAAAAAAAACTCTGAAGAACAGGCCGGGAGCTTAAGTCCTTGAAATAATTGAGGGAGCCTAAAATTTATCCCACACTTTAAACATGACGAACCTCTTGTCGAGGAGTATATAGGCCTCATGTCGTATCTTAACAATTTCTATCATCACTTCTATGGCCCAGAGAACGGGCGTAAATGGGTGTTTTTGCATGGCCTTATGGGCTATGGGCAAAACTGGCGTCGAATCATCACGGGCCTAGAATCCACAGAACGTTGTTTGGCTTATGATCAGAGAGGCCACGGAAGGTCTTTTAAACCCGATGCGGGTTATGCGCCTGAGGACTATGCGAATGATCTTCGACGTATCGTGGACGAGTTGGGTTGGGATCAGTTTATTTTAGTCGGGCACTCTATGGGAGGGCGAAATGTTATGAATTTTGCCACACGCTTCCCAGAAAGATTAAGCCATCTGGTGATTGAAGACATTGGTCCCGAGTCCAGCCCTCAGGCTCACGAGTACTATGAGTATTTGCTGAATCTTGTGCCAACTCCCTTTCCGTCGCGAACGGAAGCTCGACGTTACTTTTTTGAGGATTTTGTGAAAACGGCCAAGACTCGTGAGGATGTCATGGTCATGGCGAATTATTTTTATGCGAATGTGGAGGAAAAGCCCAACGGCACGGTGGACTGGAAGTTCTCCAAGAAAGCGATCATTGAGTCCGTCCGCCAGGGGCGGAGTGATGATCGTTGGGCTGAGGTGCAAGGGCTGCAGGTTCCGACCTTATTGATTCGGGGAGGAAACTCGACCGAACTCAGCCATGAGAGTTACACGAAAATGCTGGCCAGCAATTCTATGATTAAGGGCGTCGAAATCCCGGGGGCGGGTCACTGGGTCCACTCAGATCAACCTCAGGCCTTTATCGAGGCTTTAAAACTGTTTGTAGGCGGCTTTTAAGCCCCCTCTTTGACATTTAGCTCTCTGGTCAGTACCTTGAGAGCTTCAGACGGAGTAGTGAAAGTTGAAATTTTCAGAGTTAAATTTAGAGTCTAGTTTGTTAGCAGCAATCCAAAAAATGAATTACGAGGATTGCACTCCTATTCAAGAACAGGCAATGCCGACGATTCTTGATGGTAAAGACGTCGCCGGGCTTGCGCAGACCGGAACGGGTAAAACCGCTGCTTTTGTCATTCCTTTGATGGAGAGAATTCTTCGCGCACGTCCCGCAGCAGGCGATGTAACGGAAGAACAAAAAGCTCTTATCGAAAAAAGAGCGTTCAAAGATTGGAAGCCACAGAATTTTATTCTGATCTTGGTTCCCACACGTGAATTGGCAGAACAGGTTTACGAGAATATCGCCAAGTTTGGTGCCGAAGCGGGCCTTCGCGGTTTCGCGATTTATGGTGGAACAGGTTATGACAAACAAAAAGAAGCGCTGAAGAACAGTGTTGAATTTATTGTCGCAACCCCAGGACGTTTGATTGATCTTTACAAAGAGCATTTGGTTGACCTGAAGCAAGTCCGCGCGATCGTTTTCGATGAAGCGGATCGTATGTTTGATATGGGCTTTAAGGATGACATGAAGTACATCTTGCAAAGAGTTCCGCGCGAACGTCAGTTCCTGGTATTCAGTGCGACCTTGAACTTTGATGTTCTTAATACTGCTTATCAGTTTGGTTCTGAGCCTGTTGAAATCAATATCAGCCGGGATCAGGCGAAAGCTGAAAACGTGAAAGATCAAATCTTCCATGTGGGCAGTGACGAAAAACCCCAACATCTTTTATCGCTCTTGAAGATGAGCAACCCCAAGCAGGCGATCATCTTCACAAACTTCAAGTTGAGTGTGGAAAAGATCGCAAAGTTTTTGGTGGATAACGGAATTCCGGCCATGGCGATTTCCAGCCTTTTGACACAAGCTCAGCGCAATCGCGTGATCGAGCAGTTTAAAGCGGAAAACAACATGAACATTCTTGTTGCGACAGATGTGGCTGCGCGAGGCTTGGATATCAAAGGCGTCGACCTTGTTATCAATTACGAACTTCCTATGGACAGTGAATCCTATGTTCATCGTATTGGTCGTACGGGAAGAGCGGGAACAACAGGTCAGGCGTTTTCGTTGGTGGGTGACAAGGATATCGAGTCTTTGGCGCGCATCGAAGATTATTTGAAACACAAGGTCGAGGTGGGTTACCTCGAAAATGATCAGTTGGTTCAAGAATTCAAGCCGATGTCTCATCATCATGAAGGTCACTATCCGAAGTCATTGGATCGTGCTCGAGCTCCTCGCGGGGATCGTCCTGAACGTGGAGAGCGCGGAGAACGTCGCGGCGGCGGCGGTGGCCGTGATCGCGATAGAGACAGAGATCGTCGTGGTGGGGAACAACGTCGTCACGAAAAAGGTCCTCGTGATCAGCAGAAGTCAGCTCAAGGCGGACGTCCTGCCGGAACACAGCCTCGTCCAGAACATAAAAAACATGAGGGTGGAAAACACAAACGCCCTGAACACAAAAAACATGAACATCGTAAGGGACCACACCCGCAGCATCACGCCAAGAAGCATGCGCCGGTGGTGGCCTCCAAGTCCCTGGGGCAGAAAATCTCAGGGTTCTTTAAGAGATTGTTCTCTTAAGAAGATGAAAAGGCGCCACGAAGGCGCCTTTTTTATTTTTTAATACCAGGGAGTGGAGAGGGAAGGGAAAGGCCTTCGAAGTGATTAATTGGGAATACTGGTATATTTTCCCAGCTTCAGTGATTATCGCGATGACCGCCAATGCAACGGGCTTTTCAGGAGGAGTCATCTTCCAGCCGTTCTTCTATTTTGGTTTGAATGTTCCCCTTATTAATTCGATTGCGACTGGAATTGCGACAGAGACGTTGGGCATGACCAGTGGAGCTTTAAGATATGCGAAGCAAAAGATGTTGGATCGGACCCAGCTTAAATCGTTGCTGTTGTATATTTCACTGGGGGTATTTCTGGGGCTTTTCGTCTTTAGTTTCCTCCCCGTGCCATGGCTACGTCTGGTTGTGGGACTTGTGGTTTTCGCTGTGGCGACCTGCCAACTGGGGCTGGCTCTTAAAAACCAATTTGGTTCTCGGGCTCAACTCAGCTCTGGATTTGCTAAAAAGTACTGGCTTGTTTTTATGTCTGCGGGATGCTTTTCGGCTTGCACGGGGACGGGTGTTGCCGAGGTGTCGCAACCGATGTTGGAGCAAAAAGGAAAACTGACGAACTTGCGCGCCAATGCGACCGCTGTATTTTTAGAGGCCTGTGCCGACTGGTTGATTTCTTTGTTTAATCTAACCTGGGGAAATATCAGTCTGGATGTTCTTTTGTTTAGTGGGACCGGCGTGATCATCGGAGCTCAACTGGGGGCGAAGTACGCCTATCTTTTGCCAGCCAAGCTCCTCAAGGTCGTGTTTTCTGTGGCGTTGCTTTCAGTAAGCCTTTTTTATCTGTACACGTTTGTCGTGTATCTGTATCCGCAGTCAGCCCTTTAAAAGGGCCGCGCTATTTTTTTGTAGAAAGAAGTTTTACAGCCTCTTCGTTGCCGGATTTTTTTGCGATATCTAAAGCTGAAAGACCTTCTTTGTTCTTCGCCTGTGTATCGGCTCCAGCCTTCAAAAGCATTTTTACGGAATCATTATTTCCAAAGCGAACACTTTGCATCAACGCTGTTTCGCCCAGCTTGTTGGTCTTATTGAGCAGACTCTTATTTTTCTTAAGGATTAAACCTGTGATGTCGGCATTGTTGCTGGCAGCTCTCATCAATAAAGTGTCTTGGTTATCGCCTGCAACGATCAGGTCCACATTGGCGCCCGCGTTGATAAGGGTCTTGGCGGAATCAAGCTGATCGTTGGTCAGCGCGACAGCCAAGGCTGTGTCACCCGCTTGGTTTTTGATTTCCAGTTTTACTTTTTTTGCCAAAAGTTTTTTGATCATATCGACATTGCCACCCAGGGCGGCGCTCATAAGAGGCGTCATGCCTGTTTCATCTTGGGCATTCAGATCGATAGTTTTATCTTTTAAAAGGGCATTAAATTTTGTGGCATCGCCGGTTTCTGCGGCCTCAAGGACGGCTTTGACCTTTGCGGCGGAAGTGTTTTTTTCCATCGATGTCTTAGCCAAACAAGTGGAAGAAAGCAGGGCCAAGATAGACAAAACTTTTAAGTAAATCTTCATGTCATGTTCCTCTGTTTAGCCTTTGCTGCCTACGGCGGCAGCGGCATTCGTCAACTTTGAGTTCGCATCAAATGGAAGGGGAAGAAGTTCGTCGTACTGGATCTTCTTAGGTCCACCATTTGACGTGATGAGGCCATTCACCTTTTCCTTGATCGTAGCACTTGCAGAACCCCATTCCGTTCTGTTGTCAGTGTGCATGAGGACCGCAAAATAGATCACACCATTTTTAGTTGAGACGGTTCCCGTTAAGGTTTTAGCTTTATTAACACTTCCAGTTTTGGCTACTGTGGCTCCGGCGAAATTGCCACCATAACCTGCGACAGTTGAGCTTTTATCAACACCTGCAACAGCCATGACTTCACTTAGCTGGTAGCCGGACTTTTCTAAAAGTTTATCAAGTTTATAAAGCACCTTGATCATCGTTTCGCAGGTGGCTTCATTGTAAATATCCGTATTGGGGTTGTAGATGTAGTTTGCGTTGTTGCCTGAACCCAAGTGGAACTCAATTTCATCCGTTCCTACCGACAAGGAGCTTTTAATAAAGCGATTGAATTCAGTTGTTCCACCCAAATTCCAATAGAGGTGGTCTGCAATGTAGTTATTTGACTGGTTGTTCATGCGCTTTAAGATGGTTCGCAACGGAGCAGAACGATACACCAAAGTCGTTGTGTCGGCCGTTTTTGTAAATTGGCTTTTAGGTTTAAACTCAACACGACGAACACTGATAGTGGGGTCGCTTTCCATCGTCGCGCCGATCTTGTCGGCTTTTTGTTTTAAAGCCGCATACATGTCTTTGCGAATAGGGGTCGCGAAATCCGCCAACAAAGATCTGCGAACAGCGTCGGCTTGTTTTTCAATGGTGTCGTAATAAGGAGTGTCCCCGCCGATACGTGGTTTTTCCTCTGCCAACCAATCCAAGAGGAAGTTTTCATCAAAGGTCAGGTTTTCGATCTTCTTCACATCCACGCCCGCACGATTGAGTTCGGAAATAAGGAAATAGCTGGCGTTTCTTCCAAAGATAGGATCACGACTTCCTTCGATATGAACATCATAAGAGTCATTGCTCACTCTATTGACATGAAGTTTCGTGGCATAACGATAGTCAGGCCCGAGCTTTTCGACAGCCCACAAAGCCGTTACGACCTTAGAGATGGAAGCCAAAGGGAATTTCTCGCCTTTGCTTTTATCTCCCTCAATGATGCGCCCTTCTGAGTTGGCTTTCATGTGGCAGATGGAGTTGACATAAACCTTCGCAGACGCTGATGAGGCGGCAAGAAGGGATCCCAACGTTACGTACAGCATTTTCTTCTTAAACGAGTTGACCATCTAGTTCTCCTAGTCGACGTAGCCTTGCTTACACGGAGTGTGCCGCTGTAGGCACATTTTAAAATGGCAATGTGGGTGTCTATTATCGATACAGTGACGCTTTTTGCGCTTCAAAATGAGACAAGAGGTGTCTTAAGGCCTCAGGGCGGCAGGTTCTGGCTCCGCCTCGACTATCTTTAATCCTGTAAGAAGTTCGGCAAAGCGATGGGTCCAGGCCTCGTTGTCGTTCAAGCAGGGGATCAGGGTGTACTCTTCTCCACCGTGTTCTTTGAAGTGGGCTTGGCCTTCAAGGCCGATTTCCTCTAGAGTCTCCAGGCAGTCGGTGACGAAGGAGGGGCAGCAGACGGCGATTTTCTTTTTATTTGTTTG
>JANJTG010000290.1 GCA_024711265.1 Bdellovibrio sp.
GAAAGAAGAGGATAAGCGAGTGGCGCGCGGCGCTTGTACATTCGCACTGACTTTACAGGCCGCTCCTGGAAAGAAAATTGTCGTCTCAAATACCCATCAACTGGCCAGTCTTCGTGCTTACCCCTCCCAAACAAAAGCACGTGTAGATCTTGAAATTTTCAAGGCGGGCTCACAAGGCGTTAAGCAAACTTTGGAGATTGAAGCGCAAGAACAAGCGGCAAAAGTGAGTCAGTCTCTGGGACAGCAAGGATCTTTGCTTGAGACCGAATGTGGGGGTTCTGCAATCTTGCGCGGGAACTTGGCGGCGACTTTAATCGGGGCCGGCAAGGCTCGCGCTTTCACTCGTGCTCTTTATATGGATATAAGTGAGGTCGACTGTCCTTAGATTCCTTGACCATTTCAAGACAAGAAGATTTAAATAGAGCTCTGTGGAAGAGATTCAAAATGGGCTTCGCGGAGCCTACCGCTTTATACTTTTTGTTCTTATTATTATCGCCTTCTTAGCGTGGTCATATGCTTGCCATCTCATCAGTCGTGATCCCGACAAACGTTTGAAAATGTTTTCGCGAAACACGGCGGTTTTCAGTCGATGGATTCTACGGATTTTTAATCTAGATTTGACCGTGATCAACAAACCTCTGGCGGATCAAAAATATCTTTTAGTCAGCAATCACATGGGCTTTGTGGATATTCTGATGTTGGCGTCTTGTGCGCCGATGCTTTTTGTGACGTCGAATGAAATGAAAGAGACTCCCTTTCTTGGTCTTCTGACCGAGATGGGAGGATGTATCTATGTTGAGCGTCGCAGTCGTACGCGTATTTTGGATGAAATGAAATCCATTGTGAAAGTTCTGCAGGACGGATATCGCGTAGTGCTTTACCCCGAGGCCACATCCACCAACGGTGAACAGGTGTTGCCCTTTAAGAAGACTTTGATGATGGCGGCCGCGCATGCAGGAGTTCCCCTGCAGCCTGTGGTGATCAATTTTCGCCAGATCAACGGGGACGCGTTTTCTTTGAAGTGGCGTGACCATGTTTGTTGGTATGGTGACATTCCTTTTGCGACTTCGCTGTGGAAGTCTTTAACTCTCAAGTCTGTAAAAGCAGAGATTGAGTTTTTAGAACAGATTCAGGTTTCTCCCGAAGACGATCGTGGTTTGATTGCCGACAAAGTCCATGGGCTTATTTCAGCGAGATTTTCTCCAGTGAAGGGGTTGCCTGTTGAGTCACAGCCTCCCGTCGAGATGGAAGTAGATCCTACTTGATTCTTTTGTTCTGATATGTAAATAATGTGTAAATGAGAAAGATCATCCACATTGACATGGATTGCTTTTACGCGGCTGTTGAGGTGAAGCACCGACCGGAGCTGAAGGGGAAGCCTTTGGGAATCGGGGGTCCTCCCAATTCGCGCAGTGTTTTATGTACGGCCAGTTATGAGGCGCGAAAGTTTGGTGTTCGTTCCGCGATGCCCTCATCTCAGGCGGTGCGCTTGTGTCCTCAGTTGATTTTGATTCCTCCTCATTTCGACTTATATAAAGCTGAAAGTCGAAAAGTGCGTGAAATTCTTGAGAGATTTACAAACAAGATTGAACCTCTGTCTTTGGATGAGGCCTACTTGGATGTGACCGAGTGTGAGCAATTCGGGGGCAGCGCCACCTTGATTGCTCAGGAAATCCGCCGTTTGATTTTTACTGAACTTCATCTGACGGCCTCTGCGGGGGTGGCTCCGAATAAATTTTTAGCGAAAATTGCCAGTGATTGGAAAAAACCCAACGGTCAGTTTGTGGTGCGGCCCCAAGACGTAGAGTCTTTTGTGAAGGACCTGCCGGTAGAAAAAATTTTCGGAGTGGGGAAAGTCACCGCACAGAAGATGCACGAACTGGGTCTTCGCACCTGCGGAGATATTCAAAAGTACACGGTGTTTGAGTTGCATCATTGGTTCGGTTCCCGTGCGCAGGAGCTTTACGATTTTGCCAGAGGTGAAGATCAGCGCCCAGTCATCACAGAGTGGGAAAGAAAGTCACTGACCGTCGAAGAAACTTTCGCTCGGGATCTGCAATCCCTGGAAGAGTGTCGTAAACAGATTCCGGGTCTCTATGAAGATTTCCGCCGTCGCCTTGAGAAGGGCGAGTATCAAGATCGCATCAAGGGTTTGGTTGTAAAATTAAAGTTTTTTGATTTCAAACAAACAACTCATGAAGAGGTCACTCACGAGATACCCACCATTGCAGATTTCGAACGTCTTCTGGAAAAAGCATGGAACCGACGAGCTTCTCCGGTCCGCCTCGTGGGTTTAGGGGTTCGCTTAGGTGCTCAAAAGAAATCTGAGCCCGAAGATAACTCGCCGCAACTGAAATTCGCTATCTAAGATCCTTTCAAGGTGGTGCATTTTTTCCTGGCACTATCGTTGCTTCGTTGGGCCAGTGCTCAATCGGCAGTGTCAAAGAGGCATTGCTCTAAAAGAAAGGACCACTATGAAGAAGATTATTTTATCAGGGCTTCTGATCACCACTTTGTTTTGTAATACAGGCTGTGACTCTTCGGATATTGCAGCAGGAGCTATCGGGGTTGCCATCGGCATTGGCATTGGCATTGGCTCCAACGGGGATGGCCATCATCACGGCCATGATCGTCGTCCTCCACGTTATCGTGAATGCGGAAGATATCGATGCTACGAAGGCACCACTCAAGTCAACATGGAGACAGATCCAGCAGTGGTGGAGTTCGCGCAAAGACACCAAATCAGTCTTTCCGCTGCGGAACAAATTCAAACAGCTTTTGCGAAAGTTTCAAGCGAAGGATTGAACTCATTTCAGAGTGTCGGTCTTTCTGAAAAAGATATTCGTGCAATCAGCAATCGAAGTCTTCCGAAGTCAGAATCTATCGCCACCATGGCGACAAAGCTGGATATGTCGGAAGCTCAAGCTCGTGATCTTTTGAAGGAAATGATCTCTGATTTTGATGCTCAAGCTTCAGATATCGAAAGTGCGTATTGGCAATCTTGCATGGCCAAAGGTCAGTGGAAAACTCCACAGAATGCTTCATGCAAAAAGACATTCTGGAATGGCTGCAGCCCCGAAACCGGCGCCACTCTTTGCTTCTAACTAAGAGGTACGGTCAAAAGTAAGGCCGTACCTTTTCTGATTTCTGACAATCCGGGATTATGGGTTACCTTATTTTGTGGCAGTATATGACTGCTAAAGGAGGTTTTTATGATCAGCCTATGGATTGTGATCTTATCTTTAGCGATTATTTTTGTGGGTCTTTATTTTATCTTCAAGATGAATAAAGAGGACTCTTTACCCAAGCCCCCACACAATCGTCGCCACCCTAAAACATGAAAAAACCCCAGGGAAGATTTCTTCGCTGGGGTTTGATTATTTAAGAGTGAGAGATCCCTAGAAGACTTTCTTCCACTCATCTTCTTTAAAACCGACAAGATAAGTGTCATCGCCAATAACGAAGGGACGCTTTACCAATTTGCCGTTTTCAGACAATAACTTTAAAGCCTCGGCTTCCGACAAAGTGGGAAGCATTTCGCTCATCTTCATTTCCTTATACATTACTCCGGAAGTGTTAAAGAGATTTTTAATGCTGCCCCCTTTTTCTTTGAGAGCGGCTAGCATTTCTTTAAGCTCTTTCTGCGTGGGAGCTTTATCCACGATGGGAAGTTTCTCATAGCGAACCTTTTTTCCATCGAGGAATTTAAGTGCCTTCACGCAGGTGGAGCACTTAGCGTATTCGTAGACCTTAAGCATGGCTCTTCACCAACCAACCGCACATTTTATAAAGGATGCGCGCGCCGACGTTGCCGTCCCATTCCACTTCATGCTCTTCCAGGCCGCCGGTAGAAACTTCGTTCAAGTCAAACGCGATGATTTTTCTTCCAGAGTTATGAATTTCACGGAACAAGAAGAAAACCTGATCAACACTCAAGCCGCCAGGGACGGGGGTCCCTGTGTGAGGGCAGAACGCCGGATCAAGTCCGTCGATATCAAAAGATATATAAACATTTTGTGGCAACTCTTTGATAATATCTTGGCAGACCTTTTCCCAGCTTTCGCCTTTAAGAAGGCGGCGCTTAAGTTCAAGATCATAAAACGTGTGGATGTCTTCACGAGAATTACTGAAGTCATACTCTTCTTCGCAGAAATCACGAATACCTACTTGGACCAGTTTCTTGGGTTTTTTTGCGTCCGTCATCACGTTGTACATGATTGAAGCATGGGATTGTTTAAAACCTTGATAAGCTTTGCGAAGATCCGCGTGAGCATCAATATGAAGAACGCCACAGTCGCCCTTGTATTGGTCACTCACGGCACGAATCGCGCCGAGGGGGGTGGAGTGGTCTCCACCGACCAATCCTAAAAGTTTTCCTTTTTTGAGGACATCAGAACATTGGTCATAAACCCATTGGGTCATTTCCTCACAGGCCTCATTAACTTGAGAAGCCAGAGAGTTCATTTTGGCTTCATCTTCGCTGAGGTTTGTTCGCATTTCGATCAGCTCTTGGGCCACGGCCTTATATCGATCGTTCATCTTGCAGAGG
>JANJTG010000292.1 GCA_024711265.1 Bdellovibrio sp.
TTTCACAAATTCGCAAAAACGTCACCAACAAGGTGCTTGCGACTTTGAAAGATCTCCTTAGCAAAGACCGCAGTGCCTATGAGGACTTCTGGACGGAATTCGGCGCAACCCTGAAAGAGGGACTCCCTAGTGATTCTGCGAACAAAGAAAAGCTGCAAGATCTGCTTCTTTTCCACTCAACGTCTTCAGACAAAATGACGACTTTGGATGAGTATGTCGCTCGCATGAAAGAAAGCCAAAAGGCCGTCTATTACATCACGGGGGACTCTTTATCCCAAATTAACAACAGTCCTTATCTTGAAAAACTGAAAGAAAAAGGGTTTGAGGTTCTTCTTTTAGTGGATCCAGTGGATGAATGGGTGGTAGAGGCTCTGGCGGAATTTAAAGGAAAGAAACTTCAATCCATCACACGCGAAGGCCTGGATCTGGATACCGAGGAAGAAAAACAGAAAAAGGCCGAAGAGAAAAAGCAAGCGGAAGACTCGTTAAAGCCCGTTTTAGAGTCCATGAAGAAGGCTTTATCGGAAAACGTGAAAGACGTGGTGCTTTCAGATCGTTTGACGCAAACTCCGGCTTGTCTGGTCTCATCGTCGCAAGACCCATCGGCTCATATGCAAAAATTAATGTCACAAATGGGGAAAGAATACTCTACCCCTGTAAAACGGATTCTTGAGATCAACCCGAAACATCCTGTGTTTTCTAAGATGCTAAAGGCGTCCGCGGAACAGCAAAGCAAATGGGCGGAAATTCTTTACGCTCAAGCTCTTTTAACTGAAGGATCGAGCCTGCCAGATCCTGTGAAGTTCTCGCAACAGGTGGCGGAACTTATGGTGCAAGCGGCGGAGAGCAACCAGCACTAATACGGGCGACTCACAAAAGATGATTATGAAAGACAAAGGGGTATAAAAAGCCCCTTTGTCTTTTTTCGACTAAAGACCTTTGATAAACTTCAAAATTTCGGCAGCATGCCCCTCAGCCTTTACTTTACGAAATTCGCCGACCAGCTTTTGATCTTCATCAATGACAAAAGTGCTACGCTCAATGCCCAGAACTTTTTTCCCGTACATGTTTTTCTCTTTGATCACATCAAAAAGTTTACAGACCTCTTCATCTTCGTCAGACAGAAGATCAAACTTGAAGTCGTACTTGCAAATAAACTTGTCATGGGATTTAAGACTGTCGCGGGAGATTCCGTACACTTCCGCATTTTGTTTTTTAAACTGTGACAACATCTCGTTAAACTCAATCCCCTCAGTCGTACAACCAGGGGTGTTATCCTTGGGATAGAAATAAAGCACAATCTTCTTTCCTTTTTTAGAAGTCAGACTGAATTCATTTCCAGATGAGGATGGAATCTTGAAATTCGGAACTTTCTTTCCCATTTCTACTTTAGCGGCCACGAGGAACTCCTTCTACTGGCGGGACGTCTTGTTGTGTCGGTTGATGCGGTTCTTCCATAGGCGGATACTCTTGCTCCACAGGAGCTTCCCCCTCTTCAGGAGAAATCGGTGCAGCTCCGAAGGTCCCCTGCTGCATCAGAACATCCGGATCAACAACTCGAGGCGGAGGCAACCCCTCCACTGGCGCAGGCGAACCCGGTAGCGGCGTGATCTTCGGCGGACCCATGGGAGTTTCTCCCTCAGTCGGAAGCTCTAAGGGGGGCGCCCCTTGCACACGAGAAGGACTTGCCTTAGGACTGGGCGATGGCGTAGGCGTTGGTGTCGGGGTTGGCGTCGGAGCATAGAGCTCTGTTTCCGTGACCAGAATTTTTCCTTCAAGAGGAACATCCGCCTCAATCTTTCTTGTATCCGTCAGATTTTCGTAAACCTTCCCGCGCAGCTTGATCAGATTCCGCCCAGCCTGTTCATAGTCATAGACATCAAGACGTATCATTTGTTCTTTGCTGCGGTCCTGGGACCAGTCTTTACACTTCAGCGAAGATAGCTGCCCCTTCTCATTCCCCTTCAACGCACACTGAATGTGTTTGTTTAAGACCGTGGCCCCCAAGCCCAATATTTCTTCTAAATTTTCAGGAAAAAACGTAACTTGAATCTCGCTTTCGCTGGATGCGGAAAACTCGGCAATTTTTTTTGCTTCAAGTTTCTCACTGCATTTCTCGAAAACTTCCCCTCTTTGAGGAAAGCCATTTAAACCCATCACATCGCGTTTCACGATGTAGCGATCACAGCGAAACAGTGACTTATTTGAAAGTTTGATATTTTGCGACGACAATAAGGCTCTTTGAATTTTTCCGAAGGGAGATTTGCCAACTGGACGCCGTTCTGCCGTCAGCACCCACCAGGCCTCGCGATGAATGGCATCGGCCTGCTCAAAATAACGCGTAAAAACACTGAGACTTTTGTCCTTACTTGTCCCCTCTTCTGCCGCAGTGGGCTTCTGCACCACTTTCGGCGCCGCCACCACAGCCTCAGAAACCTTTTCTTCCTTCGAAAAACAGGAAGTTAGGCCGCAAAAACAACCAACAATAACAAAGGCACGAAGGACTTTCATTCTTTAAGTCTTGCAAATAGGCCGAGTGAAAACAAGAATTTACTTTACCCGGCTCGAATCTTTACTCTAAACTTTCAAAGTGCAGAATTTATTAGCAACTGGAGGAGAAAATGGAAAAGATTTGGCTTAAAAACTATCCCAAAGGGGTTTCCCCCGAAGTCGACCTTTCAAAGTATTCTTCTCTTTATGATATCTACGAAGAGTCCATTCGGATGTTCTCTTCCAAAAAAGCCTTCACTAACATGGGAGTCAGCCTCACCTTCTCAGAGTTGGATCGCAAAGTGGATGTTTTCGCTTCCTTTTTGCAGAACGAACTTAAACTAAAGAAGGGCGATCGCATCGCCATTCAAATGCCCAACCTTCTTCAGTTCCCTATTGTCGCGTTCGCGGCTTTGCGCTGCGGCCTTACGATTGTGAATACCAACCCTCTTTACACTGCGAAGGAAATGCAGCATCAGTTTAAAGATTCGGGCGCAAAGGCCATTGTCATCTTAGCCAACTACGCCCACCTTCTGGAGCAAATTCTTAAAGATACCGATATCGAAAGCATCGTGATCACCGAGATCGCCGACCTCTTTCCAACCCCGAAACGCCTCTTGGTGAATTCGGTTGTGAAGTATATCAAAAAAATGGTGCCTGCTTACCACCTCCCGCAAGCCTACACATTCCGTCAGGCCCTCGAATTAGGTGCCATGAAACCTTCTCAAAAGATCAACACCACTTTGGATGACATTGCATTTTTGCAGTACACAGGAGGCACGACCGGCGTCGCCAAAGGCGCCATGCTTCTTCATCGCAATGTCCTCGCCAACGTTCTGCAAATCCGCGACTGGATGACTCCGAAACTTCGCGAAGGCGAAGAGGTCGCCATCGCAGCCCTTCCTCTTTATCACATCTTCGCCTTGACGTTGAACTGCCTAGGCCTTCTTCGCTATGGCGCTGAAAATGTTCTGATCACCAACCCTCGCGACATCCCCGGCTTTATCAAGGAACTCAAAAAAACTCCGTTCTCTATTATGGCCGGGGTGAACACGCTATTTAATGCTCTTATGAATAATCCAGAGTTCATGACCATAGATTTTAGCAAAGTCAAAGTCAGTGTCGCGGGAGCCATGACCTTACAAAAATCAGTTGCCGAGAAATGGATGGAACTCACAAAATCCGTGATCGTTGAAGGTTACGGACTGACAGAGGCTTCTCCCGTTGTCTGCTGTAATCCTATTGATGGCACTGACAAAGTGGGCACCATCGGTCTCCCCTTCCCCAGTACGGATATTAAACTTCTTAATGATGACGACCAAGAAGTAGCCTTGGGCGAAGCAGGAGAACTTTGCTGTAAAGGACCGCAGGTCATGGCCGGATACTGGAAGCGCGATGATGAAACCGCCAAGGTTCTTAAAGATGGTTGGTTGAAAACCGGTGATATCGCAGTGGCCGACGCCAATGGATTTTTCAAAATTGTCGATCGCAAAAAAGATATGATTTTAGTCTCGGGATTTAACGTCTATCCAAATGAAGTTGAAGAGGCGATCGCGGGCCATCCTGGAGTTCTCGAGGTGGCGGCGATTGGAGTTCCCGATGAACACTCTGGAGAAATCGTGAAAGTGGTCGTGGTTAAAAAAGATCCGACACTGACGGCGGAGGATGTTATTGCTTTTGCTCGAAAGTCGTTGACGAATTACAAGGTCCCTCGACTTGTTGAATTCCGCACTGAACTTCCCAAGACCAACGTGGGGAAGATTCTCCGTCGCGCCCTAAGAGAGACAAATAAATAGACGCATCTTTTTTAAAACAAATAAAAAAGGGCAGATCGATGATCTGCCCTTTTAGTTTTCTTATATAGAATAAATAAAAACTATGCTCTCTTGTTCCAAGAAGCGCACCAAGCGTCTCCCAAAACCACTTTACCAGCGAAGATTGTGCAAGTTCCAACTTCTTTACCAGCGCGAACTTCTGTTTTTGTGTAGAAACCACAAGTAATACAGTGGTTGCCCTTCGCTTCTGGAGATTTTTTGTAGTCTTCAATGTACTTGACTGCTTTTGCTACTGAATCATTCGGATCAATCAACGGCAAAGCGCCACCTGCTGCAGGAGCAGAACCACGCTTTTTCTGAGCATTTGCTGCAGAAGAAAACACTGTTGTCAAAACAGCTGGAGCCACGACAGCGACACCCGTGATTTTTGCTAGTGTTGAAAAGAAACTACGACGATTCATCTTATTATCGATCATGTTGCCTCCGTAAAATGAGTTTACAAAGTTAGATACTATTCCTTTTCATTTGGTTTTCAATTGTATTTTTACAAAATTTTCAATGCCCCTGCCGTGAATCGACAAAAGTCTCCTCCCCGGTGTCGCAGATTGTTGCACTCCTGGCCCCATTCTGTCGCTTATTGCACGCTGATCATGGCTGTAAAGAAAATAGACATCTTTCGCACACATCTAGTACAGGCACAGACCTTGATAGTCGTTCTCACGAACCTGATTCAAATGTTTCATCTTGGGGGGTGGACGTATGAAATTTATCGGCGGTGTTTCTATTTTTCTATTACTGGCTTCGCAAAGTTGGGCCGGATCTTGGTATGAACGAAAGGTCGAAGGAAAACTTCTTTATGACCTCTACAAGGAGGC
>JANJTG010000256.1 GCA_024711265.1 Bdellovibrio sp.
ATGATGACCCTGCATATTTCCAAGGGTTTGGAATACCCCTATGTCTTCGTCGTTGGAATGGAAGAAAATCTTTTCCCAAGTGGGCGAAGTCTTGATGCTGATGGGGAAGAGGATGTTGAAGAAGAGCGACGTCTGGCTTATGTCGGCATGACACGGGCTCGGCAGAAGTTATGGCTCACTTATGCGAAAATGCGCCGCGTGTGGGGGCAAGAACAATTCAACCCGCCTTCTCGGTTTATCAAAGAGATCCCACAAAATTTCATTGAATTTAAAACCGCCGCAGAAGGGCCTCGTTTTGTTTCAAAATATGGATCGAGCTCTTATGACTCCGACGGGGACTTCGGAAGTCCGCGCTGGGGCTCCACGACCTCGGATCGCAACAAAGCCCGTCGCGAGAGCTTTGATGACAGTCAAAGCTTCCCTGACTATGACAACGAAGGTTCCACCCAGGCTCCATATACCAAGGGCATGCGAGTGCGACATCCCACTTTTGGCGCAGGAACCATCTATGCGACAGAAGGCACCGGAGAGAATTTCAAAGTCAGCGTGATGTTCACCGACAACACGGTGAAAAAGTTCGTAGTCAAATACGCGCGCCTGGAGCGAATCTAAACGATTTTATATTGGGCGCAAAACTCATTTTTTCTTGCCAAATAGCTGATTCCCGTCAAAAACCTTGTTTATTGAAATGGGAGGTTTTGTGAAAAAACTTTTAGTGGTTCTTTGTGTATTGGCTTCTTCAACTTCATTTGCTGCAAGAAGTGTCGCGGCTTACAACGACAAATCTGCAAGCATCAATCTTGGCATGAGCAGCTCTGCCCTCAATGTCGGAGGACGTCTAGAGCTTGAAAATACTCAAGCAGCTTTAGGTGGCTATTTGTTCCTACAAACTGAGAAAAAAGATGCGGGCATCCCTCAAGTACTTAGCTTCGGAGCTCACTCTTTGATCAAGTTGGTTGATACCTCTTCTGTAAATGCTTATCTAGCTCCTGGCTTTGGTATTTCTATGATCAAAATGGAAGGTGCTGACGACGTCACTGCTGTGGGACCCAGCTTCCGTTATGGAGCTCAAATGAAACTTAGAACAAACGGCGCCATCGGTGTCGAGCGTCTTGAAGTATGGAACTGGTTTGACAGCAAATCTGCATCAAACGCAGCCTTCACTTCCCTTGTCTATTCGTTCGCGTTCTAACTCTGATTTTAGTTAACCTACGAATAAAAAAGCCCAGGAGTTCCTGGGCTTTTTTATAATCCAGACCTGCACAAAGTCTTGTTAAAACAGCTGTTCGTTGCCGCCCCTAGAGGCTCTTGTTAGCCTTTGAGTATGACAACTTTAGCAAAAACACTTTTTGGACTTCTTTTCGCCTTCGCAAGCTTCAGCACGGCAGCCCCCGCCGGCTTCTCGAAAGTGGGAACCAAAGCTCTTACTGAAGAGAATGTCACCTTCAAATATCAATCCAATGACGGCACTATTGAACTGCAATGCACTCACGTCTTTGACAAACCGGAGCTTTCAGATTGGGACGTTTGGTGCGGCAAGGGAACCAAGCTGCTTCGTCAGTTTCGGGTTCATTTTCTAGTTCGACAATACGAGAATCGCGGCGCCCAGCGCTCGGCCTTTGAAATTTTATATTGGGTGATTGATCGCAATCAACCGATGTCCAAGGCTTTTTCTTCAACCAGCTCTTGGGTTCAATTCAAAAATCTTTCAACTCTTGAAACGATGTCTTTCAGTCAGGGTGTTGAAAATGATTATGCTTATTTGACGGTAGAACTGAAGCCATAAAAAAGAGGATGGTCGGAATTGACCATCCCCTAACGGAGAAATCAACCAATCAGCTTCAGCGCCAATTGATTTGCTTGATTTGCTTGCGACAACACGGATGTTCCCGCCTGCAATAAAATATTATTTCGAACCATTTCACTTGAAGCCGCCGCAATATCAGTATCACGAATACGACTATTCGCTGCGGATAAATTTTCTTGCGTGACCCCCAGATTGTCGACCGTTGAGGTCAGACGATTCTGCAAAGCTCCCAAATACGCGCGTGTTCCACTCACGGAAGTCTGAGCCTCGTCCAATTTAGTCAGGGCTTCCTGCGCCCCTTCTTTGGTGGAATAGTCCAATCCATCTAAGCCTAAAGCATCAATGGTCGCCACGTGGGCGCCTGCATCGAAGGAAATACGATCTGCAAATGCGTCGTTGCCAATGCCCACTTGAAAGTCAAACTGAGGCGCAGACCCATCCAAAAGCTTGGTGGTCCCCCATGTTGTGGATTTAGCAATTCGCTGCATCTCATCTTTCAATTGCAAGACCTCTTTATTCAGCATGCCTCGCTCTTTTTCACCCACGGTATCGGACGCCGCCTGAATTCCCAACTCGCGCAAGCGCACGATGATGTTTCCGATCTCATTCAAACCGCCTTCGGCTGTTTGGATAAGTGAAATTCCATCATTGGCATTTCGCTGCGCCTGATTGGCAGAACGAATCTGCGCTTTGAGGCGCTCTGAAATTGCCAAACCCGCAGCATCGTCTGCAGCTTTGTTAATACGACTTCCCGAAGCCAGCTTAGCCATGGAATCGTTGATGGCTCTTTGCGAACCCACCAAATTCCTTTGCGCATTCAAGGCTGCGATGTTTGTTGTAACTCTCATTCCCATTTTTATCCCCAGTTAATTACAATTCATCACCAGTAAAAAACTTTTCGGGAATCAAGAGGCGAACTTCACGGGACCATGGAATGAATTTCACAGAGACCTCAAATCCCTCTCTGTTTGAAAGGACGAGTCCTGTGTAAAACTGAATCAAAATTTCGTTTCGTTGTGAGATCTCAAAAATAAAAAAACTAAGTTCTGTTTTTTGAATTTTTCAACATGAGCCACTCTTCTTCATACATAGAAGCATCAGGCTTTCTGATCTTTTCAGCAGAAGGACTGACATATTCAGCCCGAACGCCGTCCCATCCCACAAAGTGCCGAGTTGTTCCCTCCTGTCCCACTTGAAAATTAGGAACAAGATAGGTTTTTCCGCCGCCTTGGGGAATATCCACGGATAAATGAGGCATCGCAAGACCTGAGAGATGCCCCCACAGTTCCTTCTGGATTTCCAATGAGTCTTCAATGGAAGTACGCAAGTGGTCCGTCCCAATCGACGGATCACACTGAAACATATAATAGGGCTTCACGCGAAGATAAAGAAGTCGACGATTCAAAGCTTGCACAAGGGCCGGATGATTATTGATGCCATTTAAGAGCACCATTTGATTCATCACAGGGACGCCGTTATCAACGAACTTTTCTAACGCAATCGCGGCTTCTTCTGTCAGTTCATTTGGATGATTGAAATGGGACATGAGATAAACGGGCTTATGCTTCCTTAAGATTTTCACTAAATCATCGGTGACTCGCATAGGGCAAACAACTGGCATCCGCGTGCCGATACGAATGATCTCGATGTGTTCAATCTGACGAAGATCACCAAGAACCTTATCCAACTGCGCATCACTGACCGTCAGCGGATCGCCGCCAGACAAGATCACCTCACGCAGCCCCGTGTGGTTTCGGATATAGGCCAAAGCTTGCTCGTACTCTTCGTTCTTAATGAAGGCTTGCTCTTGTCCCGTAAAGTGCTTGCGCGTACAGAAACGACAATAGACGCTGCAAATATCAGTGATTAAAAACAAAACTCGATCAGAATAACGATGGATCACACGAGGTGCGGGGTTGTTCTTTTTTTCCCCTAAAGGGTCCAACATCTGCTGTGTTCCCCCCTCCAGTTCTTGACGATGAGGCATCAAAATTTGACGAAGAGATCCACCGCCTCTCGCGCTCGCCAAGCTTGCGTAATAAGGGGTCGTGCGAATATTGAAAAGTTCTTTCCCTCCGTGAAACGCCGCCACTTCTTCCTCGGAAAGCTCAAAATGTTTTTCAAAATCGGCTTGCGTCTTCAGAGCATGACGAAGCTGCCAAGTCCAATTATTCCAATCGGACTGTGCAATGTGATCAGGCTTAGGGCTCTTCGGAAAAACAAACTTCATCGAAGTGTTTATGAAGGAAACCTTTCTATTAGGCAAGGCGCCTTTTTAGTGACCGAAATCGTCGCTTTTACGGTTTTTCACCAAAACCTCTCACAACATCAGTAAATTATTGAGATCACGGAGTTTTTAAGACTTCCCAGAGTGAAACACCAGAAGTTTGACAGAGCCCCTTTCTGAAAACCACTTTCTCAACATGAGAACCCTTAGAAATTCCCAGCTCTTAGGCCGCTTGGCCCCGCCCCCCGCCGTTGGCGCGGCCCTCGCTTTACATCAATGTAGAAAAAAGGGTCTGGATGTGCCCTATAACTAGGAGGACTTATGAAAACTTTCACTTACCCACAAAAGAAATGGGTTATGACGGCGGCGCTGCTTGCTGTCCTTGGTTTCAATGTATCTTTAAACTCTCATCAAGACGGGATTGCCTCAGCTGATTTCGCTTCCACAAGTGGAGATCTAGTTGAAAGCCGCCTGGTCACTGCCGAGGGCGTGATGCCCGTTAAATACATTAACAATGGTGAAAGCGAAGTCCTTGCCGTGGTCCCTAGAAAAATGACCGAAGGTAAAGTGTGCGACAATTGCGGTTATGAAACCATTCCACTGACTACAAAAAACAAAGAAGATATTGATGCTTTGAATGTGCAACTTTTAAGAGCTCTTCAAAAAGTGCGCCCCAAAGCAGAAGTGGTCGAAGCCGAAGAGGACGCCGCTGAAGTAACAACAGAAAAAGTCGTTGTAAAGAAAAGCCCCTTTGATTCCATTCGCAAAGCTTGTAAACGAATCACCGATAAAGACGAAGCTTTGACATGTAATAAAGAGCGTTTCATCGCCCTTCTAAAAGATCAAAAGCAAGCCAGCAAGATTGAGCCTAACGAAGCTTTGCAATTCTACAAAGCTGAAATTCAATCACGCTTGGTCAGCCAGATCTCTGAAGCCCGCAGAATTTCGTCTCGCGCAAGAAGAGCCCAAACTAATATGACCTCTTGGCAAGCCTTCCAAAATTCAGATGATGCGTTTGCAAATACAGACCTGATCATAAACAAGGCGCTCTTTGTGATTGAAGATCTTATCCGCGAAGTGCCGACTCAATTTGAATCCGTCAGACAGCATCTGATCGTTGCTGAAACTGATATTATGAAATTTGAGGCCGCTCAGATTCAACAGACCAAAGCTCAGGCCGAAGCCAACAAAGGCACTTCCGAGGGGCTTTTCTTAAGCCAAGAAGCTTTTGCAAGACTTCATGAACTAGAAAGTCTGCGTGGCGTGATGAACGGAAGAACCTCCAATGCGCTTCAAGAGGCGACTAGCAACAACGTCATCACAGTGGAACTGAACTCGCAATACAACAAGTTCCTTCAAGACTTCAATACGAACTTGATCAATGCTTTGAACGGACAAGGCAACATGCTTAACGGAATTACAGTCAACCCTGCGATTGACCTGAGCCCTCGCCTTACAAGCCCCGGCCGCAACACAGGTGGCACCATCATCATCAACCCTGGAGTTTCAACAAGAACGGGTGCAAACCTCACTGCTCCCGCCGCGGCTGGAACACAAACCATCTTGGTTCCTGTTCAAGTTCAGTCCGCTCAACAGGGTGCTACCACTTTGATCATGCCGACTCAAAACACCGGCGTGAGCTTCGGCCCTCTGGGACCAGCTTCTGCAGAATCACTCCGAATGAGAGCGCAAATCCGCGGACAATAATAGAAAAAGATATTTTGATCGATCCTCCGAAGGGCCCAAGACGGGCCCTTTTTCTTTTGCAGAAGATCTTCGGGCAAAAAAAATCCCGGGGGACTTTCGCCCCCCGGGCCCTGCTCACCACCAAACAAGATGTCTCAAATTGTCATCAAGCTGTCGTACAAGTTGCAATCACGTAGTAATCAAAAGCTGATGGCGGCTTTAGATGCAAATCCGTATGTAAAATCATTCCCCAAACCGGCGTTGCCATTTTTCCAGGCAGATCCCGGGAAGAGAAGACCGATCTGATTCACCCACTGAATTTTTTCACTCGGTTTGTAAATCAACTCGATATCCCATTCTAGGCCCAGATCTTTTGAAGAATCAACAGAGTTTTTTACTGTGTTCAACATTTGTCCGTACACGACAGTATTACGAACATCCAAACGATCATTCCATGCATATCCCACAGAAGGTGCAATGAAAACCGCGTTGCTGATAGATTCATCATCCGCAGAATTTCCCACATTCAAATTTGTGGTGTCTTTGAAGATATCTGTATTCAAGAAATCTCTTTGACCCAAACGATGATTGAAAAGCAGCATTCCCACATCATAGTTACGATGAAGAGCGTAGCCACCAAATTCCGTCGACACCGGATCATCACCTGTCGCCATACCGAACTTCAATTTCCAATCCCATTTAGACTCTGCACGAGGAACGTAAAGTTCCGCCACAATTCCGTAGCCGTTCACACTGATGTCTTTACCAGCTGCCGTTGTCACACCAGTTTCACCCGTTTGGAAACCCGCCTCCAATTTGAATCCGAAGGAATCAAAACCGCGACCCAAAACAAAGTTGGTGCGCTGGATATTAAGATCCGAGTTAGCAACAGTTCCTGCACCACCGTAAGCCGCGATCTGGTCAGCGGAATAATTCAAAGCCCCTTTGGCCCCCTTCACGTTTTCTTGAAAGACACCCAGCAAAGATTTGTTTTCTTCACTTTCATACTGAAGTTGGAAGCCCGTGGAAGAAATTGTTCCACCTTGGCCAAACCCACCTGATTGTTTGCGACTTAACACCGGCATGAAAAACCAGTCACCCACCACGATTTTGTAAGCGACCATGTCGCGAGTGTCATACCAGTGGTCAAAAGCCCCTTTGCCCGCGTTGTAAGTCATGCCCAGACCGAATTCAAAAGGAGCGCGACCGGCAATCAGCGCACCATACTCTTGATTCACATTCAAATACAACTGGCTGACTTGCACACTGGCAGAACCTTGATTACTGGTCGTTGCCGCCGAAGTCTGCGTATTCAAGCCCCAGATTTCCCCGACTTGAGAGTTGGGATACGACGAGCTGTTCAGCACATCAAAACGAGAAATGACATTCACACCATCAGCCGCAATCACCTTCGGACTGAGGTAAAGATAATTCAGACCGTAAGCTTTTCTTTGCGTGGGCGTCGCCAAAGAGGGACGATCCACCTCGGTCCACTCAAAACGATAACCGCCGTTCCAATCCAAGGTCATTGCTTGAGCCGTCGTGGACAAAAGTGCCACGGAAAGACCCAACGCTTTCAAAAAATTCGTTTTCAACATTTTCATTCCTTTATTTTGAAACTACGCCCATAACATCCCCCTCACGGAGAATGATCAGGTCTTCGTTTTGAATTTTAATTTTTGAGCCCGCATATTCAGAGAAGACAACGCGATCGCCGACTTGTACATCCATCGGACGCACTTGCCCCTTTTTACCCATATGCCCACGCCCCACGGCGACGACAAACCCTTCAAGATTGCCTGACGTATCCGCCACGGTGTCTGGGATATAAAGCCCCCCAGGAGTCATCTTTTCAGTCCCTGACAACTGCACAATCAATCGATCATCCAAGGGAGTCACGAAATTGCTCAAGTCGATTTTCTTCGCCGTAGGCGTCGCCTTCACAAGATGAGAAGGAGTCGACTTAGCCACCTTCTTCATAGCAGCTTTCTTCACCGGAGCCTTTTTGACAGCCGTTTTTTTAACCGCCGCCTTTTTCGCCGTTGCCTTTTTTACGGGAGTTTTTTTCGTCGCAGTTTTTTTTGCTGGCGCCGATTTTTTATTTACTTTTTTTGGAGATTTTTTTGACACGGTCTTTTTTGCGACCTTCTTCACATTGGCTTTCTTAGCAGAAGCTTTCTTCTTAGCCACAACCAATCCTTTCATCCAAACGAGCGCGAGAAAATAACCACCGGCTCATTTGCTTCAGAGAGAGTTTCGTACTACTCTTTATGTATGTTGCGACCACGATTAAAGACCATTTTAGTTGCTTTTACAATCCTTGTGACGCTTGTAATCATCTGTGGACTTGGGATTGCTGCCTATTCATTTTTTGCTCTTGAAAAAGAACTCACGGCAAAGTTGGAATCAAAAAAGTTCCTCGTCCCCACAGAGTACTATGCCGCTCCTCCGACGTATTACACTCATAGCGTAATACAAGTTGCTGACGTGGAAAAACAACTGCTCCGTCAAAACTATCGTCGCCGCAACTACGATCAACGTCTTCTTCCCGGAGACTATTTCATCTCCTCCAGAGAAGAATGTTCCTCTCGTTTGCAAGTGGGGCTTACGGAAGAACAAGAAACCTGCATCGGCTGGGTGACCCAAGAAACCCCCACCCGCGATGTGGATAGCTCGATCCAAGTTTTAGTCATTCAAAAAGACCATGTTGTCTCTAAAATATTTAAAGGCGCCCCCTTTACCGAAGTCCCCGAAGCCCACAGTGAAGCTCCGCTTCTTGCACAATATCTTGGCAACGAACCCTTGATGCAAAAGACGGTCTCCCTTGGGGAAGTGCCTCCCATGTGTTTGAACGCTATTATGGCTATCGAGGATGCTCAGTTTTTGGAACATGGCGGAGTCAGCATCAAGGGCATCCTCAGGGCCGCGTTAAAAAACATAGCCGCCGGACGCAAAGCTCAAGGAGGCAGCACCATCACACAGCAATTGGTGAAGAACTACTTCCTGACCAGTGAAAAAGCCCTTACCAGAAAATTCAAAGAATTCATCATGTCGATTCTTTTGGAATCCCGATTCACAAAAGATCAGATCATGGAAACCTATATCAACATCATCTATATGGGGCAAAACGGCACCTTTCAGGTTCGTGGTTATGGCTCCGCCGCTCGCTATTATTTCGGAAAAGAAATTTCGGATCTGAACCTGGGCGAATGCTCCTTACTTGCGGCGATCGTGAATAGCCCGGGCCTCTATAATCCCTTCAAAAGACCCGTCAATGCCGAACGCCGACGTCATCTGGTTCTAGAAAAAATGAAAGCTCTTGATTTTGTTTCGGCGGAAGAGGCCGAGCATGCCGATCGACTCCCTCTTCCTGGAGCCCCTCGCTCTTTGGCATCGGAAACAGCTCCTTATTATCTTGATGCCGTTCGTAAACAGTTTCAATCTCTGGGACTTTCCACCGAAGGGCTTCGCATCTACACCGCTTTGGATCTTGAAGCCCAAGAAGTAGCCCAGGAATCCCTGCGATCCCACTTGGATCAGTTAGAAAAAAATAACAAATACATTCAAGGTCTCAAGGAAAAAGGCAACAGCCTTGAAGGCAGTATTCTGGTCGGCAACAATAAAACAGGACTGGTGAGTGTCGTTGTCGGCGGCCGAAACTTTCGTATGACACAATTTAATCGCGCCATTGATGGACATCGCCAAATTGGTTCGATCATGAAACCCTTCGTCTACCTGACAGCCCTTCTCAATGACACGGATGAAGGGCAACCTTTCACACCCATCACCTTGCTGAACGACGAAAAATTCACTTACAAATACGAAGGACAAGCCTGGTCCCCAGATAACTACGGCAAAAAATATTTCGGCACTGTGCCGATGTTTTACGCGCTCAAGAACTCTTTGAATGCGGCGACCGCTTCTTTAGGGCTGAATGTGGGACTGGGAAACATCATCGACACCACCCATGCCATGGGCGTCACTTCAGAACTAAAATCATTCCCTGCGATGACCCTCGGAGCTTTTGAAATGTATCCCCGGGAAGTTTTGCAAAGTTACATGACCATGGCAAACATGGGAGAAAAACAAACTCTTTCTTTTGTGCGTAAAGCCCTCAATGCCGACGGACAAGAGATTTTTGTTCACGAACCTCGTTCCCAACCCTCTGTGGATCCTGCCGCTGTCGCCAGTCTCGTTGGCATGATGAAACAAACCGTCCTTTCAGGGACCGCTCGTTCTATCACTCTCAATGGATTTTTTAATCCGGCCGCGGGAAAAACGGGAACGAC
Source organism: Bdellovibrio sp. (assembly GCA_024711265.1). GTDB lineage: Bacteria > Bdellovibrionota > Bdellovibrionia > Bdellovibrionales > Bdellovibrionaceae > Bdellovibrio. The sequence goes on from JANJTG010000256.1 coordinate 10,010, forward strand.
CAGTGACAACCGCGATGCGTGGTTTGCTGGCTTCACTCCTTATTTAACCGCCGTCGTTTGGGTTGGATATGACAACAACCTTCCCCACAGACTGACGGGTTCCAACGGAGCCGTTCCGATCTGGACACAATTCATGAAAAACATCGGCACACGCTTTCCGGCGGAAGATTTTCCTTGGCCTGCCAACACTCAAAAGGTGCTTTTAGATCAAAAGACTTTGGAGTCACTGAATGCGTATAAAGAGAATGATCCTTCTCAAGTGGAACTGATCTTTGATTCAGCCAAAGTTCCCAGTGGATTTTGATATCATTTTTTAGAGTTTGATTTCTAAGCCT
>JANJTG010000315.1 GCA_024711265.1 Bdellovibrio sp.
GCACTATAGGCTAATTGAAGATCCGGGAAGAAGACTCTTTTCCATACGGGAATCTTATCCACATCCTCGGGCAAAACCAATCTTTTTAACTCCAAGTCGCCGACGGGATTTCGGCCAACCTGATCGCGGACGCGCAAACGGAAGAGATAAGGAGTTTCTGTATCTTGAAACTCATTTGAGAAAATACCACGTCGGCCGTCAAAGGCTTCTTTGGCAGCTTTGCTATAGTCACTCACGATGCGTTTTTCAAAGGGGTAGATAAAGTACATAACTCCCCAGCCTTGGCGAAGCATCTCTTTGTTGATATCCATTCCATCTTTAAGAAGACGTCCTAAGACTCGTCCGTGTTTGTCAATTTGACTGTCGCTAGCCAAGGTGATCGTGCTGCCTTCAGGAAGAAGACGACGAAGAGAGTCTCGAGCCTTGAGGGCGACGTTTCCTTGAGAGTTGCTATAGAAGTCAACCTCCGGCGTATCGAGCCCCATAAGGCGCACTTTATATCTTTTCATATCCAGAGTTCCAACGGCCGTCAGAGTATCTCCGTCATGAACACTGACGATCTTCAGTTCAAGGTTTTGAGCAAATAGCAGTGATGGGAAAAGGATAAGACAAATAAGAGTAAAACGAAGAGTGTTCATGATCCCAGTGATAAGGGGGGATCGTCGTGAAATCAAGTCGACCGGAGAGGTTTTGATTTCCCTTGGATGAAATACCGGGTTGTCAAAAACCTAGACATATTCAATGGGGACCCATGTAGATCCGGTTAAAATTGGTCGTATCTGGTTTGAATTACTTAAGAATTCTTTGTGTTTTTCCGAGAGAATAGATGGTTTTATTTGGGCGTCTAAGTGAAGGAGATACCGTGCTAAAAAAATCTGGTTTGGCTGGAGCATCCATACAAAACTGATCTTCTTATGTCTGATCTCAATCGTTCCTTATTGGTTGTTCATGAGTCAATATCTTATTCCCTTGGTTCAAAAAAGCAAAGTCGATGATCGGAAGCAAGGGCTGGTTAAAGTCTTAGATATTGTGAATTCGGAGCTGTTAATCCTCCAGGAAAAACAAGCGGCCGGAAAGATGACTCAAGAGGAAACTCAAGAAGAGTTTAAAGCTGCGATCAAAAAAGCATCGTTATTCAGAGAAAGAATATGTCTGGATTCATGATTTATCAGGGGTGATGCAAATGCATCCTATCAACGATAAATTGAATGGGACAAATATTCTTGAGATGAAAGACCCCTCTGGAAATCCTCTGTTCGCGCGAATGAATGAGGTGGTGAAGAAAGAAGGTGCTGGTTTTGTGGAATATCTTTGGCCCAAACCCGGAGAATCTGACCCACAGCCTAAGATAAGTTCTGTGCGCCTGGATCCGCAATGGAATTGGGTATTGGGGACAGGGGTCTATATTGATGACATCAATAGGGACATACGGGCGTTGTCGTTTAATATCTATATGGTCTATATCGGAATATCCGTTTTCTCATTGGGCCTATTTTACCTACTATCTTCAAATATCGTTAAAAAAGTCGATCAGCTCAGTGTGAACATCGAATCAAGTTTGAAGTCGCTGAAAGTTCTTCAAGAGATTTCTGAGACCAATCGGGGAGAATCTCATAATGTGGTGAAGTTGTCCCAAGACTCAGAGCAGGCGGCTCGTTCGGGATATGAAAAGCTGAAAGATCTTAATCAGGCAATTCAGGATCTGGCAGTGACGAATGAGAAGGTTATTCAAGCTATGAATGTAATCGACGATATCGCCTTTCAAACAAATCTTCTGGCGTTAAATGCCGCGGTGGAGGCGGCCCGCGCTGGCGAGTCTGGAAGAGGGTTTGCAGTTGTGGCAGATGCTGTACGCAATCTCGCACAAAAGTCTTCAGAAGCGGCGAAAGAGGTTCGCTCTGTGACAGAAGAATCAAAAAGTAAAACTGAGAAAAGTGTGGCTTTGGCCGAAGAAGGAATGAACAACCTTCGAGAGATTTCCGATTCCTTTGTCAAAGTGGTGGGTATCAATCAGAAAATAGCGGAATCGTCGGACCGCCAAAACGAGGGCGTAGCCAAGATTGAGGAAGATATTATGAATGTCTCCTCGACCATGAGTAACTTTGCTAAGAGTGCCCATGATACGGCTGTGGATTCTTATGAATTGTCGGCTTATTCTGTGGCAGTTATTAATCAGATAAATAAAATGACAGTTCAGCTTATTGGTAACTCGAAGAAGAAGGGTGGATAACATGAGTCGAAAGTTTGTTTTTGAGTGGGACCCCGAGTCTTTGGAGTTGGGCGTAGAGGCGATGGATAAAGATCATCAGAAGTTGATCTTTTTGATGAACAATATATTCCAACTTTACTCAAAAAAATCGTCGCGAGATCAAATCAGCCATTCTTTGGATGAGTTAGGTAAGTTCGTGGTGGAGCACTTTGCCCGTGAAGAGAGATACTTCGACTCGGTCGCAAACTATCCTGATGCGGATATTCATAAGTCCATTCATAAAAAGCTGGTTAACAAGTATGTCAGTTTCGTGAAATCTTACAAAGAAGGTGGAGATCTGACGGATGACTTTTTCTTCTTTCTTAAGGCCTGGCTGGTGGCTCATATCGAAGGAGTGGACGCGAGATACGCATCCTAGTTCTCTGATTAATTGACTCCGGTCTTTGTTTTGTTTTTGGTGTTGGGTGGGTTTACGCGATTACCAATACCATGCTCTTTCAAACTATTTTGAATTTCTTTGCAGTCCGAGTATCCTGCGCGATATCGCCATGCAACTTTTGCCGCGGGCGCTGTTCCTGGTTGAGTTGAGATATGTAAACTGATTCGACTTCTTAAGTTTTTATTGAAGGCCTTTTCTGGTGGAGTGCAGGATTCAGGGAGCATCTTGAATGTCACCTCTGAAATCTTCCCTAAAGAATTATCTTGCGCGCTTTCTACGGTCATAGGGCACGTGATGGATTCAGACGAAGAACTTATCACCAAATCGGCTCGATCCAAATCATGAATATTTAAGGTTGCGGTTGATTTTTGTTTTTCCAGCCAGGGATCTGAAAGCCGGCAAGAATATAAATCTTTCGCTAAAGCCGAGGAGCATTGAAAGGAAATAATAAGAGGGATTAAAAGCCTTTTCATTTTTTTTCTCCTTGGGGGCGGCAGTATCTCATTGCGTGACTGGAGCAGTGAAGATTGCCCATAGCTACGTGGGCGAAGTGTGTGTCCACATAGTCCGTTTTTAATCCCAGTTTTCTAACCGAGTCATCAATGTCTTTTTTAAAAGCGGGATTGACGGGCTCGGGGATAAGGTAAGTGTTTCCCACAATTTCTCCATTGGTGGGATTTGGAAAGATTGAGTCGCCACTGGCCATGACGTAGGTTGCGGGCGTTTTAGTACCATCCATCAGGCCCGTAAATAGATCGGGCATGTCGATCGTTTTTGGTGAACATTGAGGGTATTTCGCTTTTAGTTTTGTAAGTAGTTCGGTTTTGAATTTTTGAATAGAGGCTTCCACCGCTGCGTTGAAATCTGTTATCTCGGGGTCCGCTTCGATCACTTTAAGAAGATCTCGATTCGTCATATTATAGCACTCTTTGATTTCGTCATTGGAACGGGGGGGCTTTAAGAAACCAGACTGTAACATCAGACGACGGATGCGATTTTTGCGAGCAGCCTTTTCTTCGCGAGTGCGCTGTTCATCTTCTCGTGATCGGGGGCCTCGAACATCCATATCGTTATAATCGTCGAGCATTTTGTCGAATCGGCGAGTTTCAGCGTCCTCCGCAGAAGCGTTGGCATATTTAAGCACCCACTTAAATAAAAGACGAGAAATTCCACGTCGCGATTTTTCGTTTTGAGGTGTATTGGGTCGCGAGGGATCTTCACGGCGTTTAAGTTCCAGGTGACGAGAGCAGATCTCCGCATAGGACCCCTGGGACATGCGCGCTGAAATTTCTTCAACCGGAATATTTGAAAAGTCAAAAGCGCGGTTATCGGGATTTTGTTTCAGCAGGCGAAGCCCTTTTTGGGGGCTTGCAAAAGCCAATGAAAAATCACAAGGCGCTTTTTGTGAAGGATCTTTGAGTGTTTTAAAAAACTCATCGGTGTGGCCCACTTTGAGGAAGCTGGAAGGGGTCTGCACGGCAACATCAGTGTTCTTACACGTGGTCTTTGCGTAGTCATCCCATTCATTGTTAACAAAATGATCCGACCCAATAAGGCACAGACCATTAACAGCTTCGATATTGCCTCCACTATGGCCGGACTTATACTCTTCATTTTTAAGAAGAGGTCCTTCGTTGATCGAGCAGTCTTTTTGAGTTTGCTTGATCATATCAAAAAAGGCGTCCTCGTGGCGCTCATAACCTTCAACCTCTCTTAAGATAGGTTTCCCTGAGGATGGATCAAAAAAACTTTCAAAATAGTCCTGTTGCCAATTCCAGCGGCTTTCAGTTTTAACGACGCTAAGACTTGCCAGCCACCGTGACGCCACTTGTGGATTGGGGGCTTGTTTTTTGATCTCGGCAACAACTTGTTCATAAGTTTCCGAGGTGACATGAAGAAAGAACTGAGGAGGTTTGTCCCCTTGGGCCTTTAGAACTTTTGTAACATAAGCTTTTACGTATTGAGGTCCACCTTGGGAATCAGAAACACTGGCGGCCATGATCGGGTAGTTTTCTGAAAGCAATGTGCTTCCTGTACTGGGACAAACGGGAACGTCAGGGCTCATCGGGTTGTGTTGGTTGCAGGCATTCGGTGTTTTTGCAAGAGTCAGACTCAGAAGAAGATATAAAAGTGTCAAAGGTGACTCCCAGATTATGCTGCTTGCAATCCTTTAACAAAATCATTTGAGAGTTTTTCTGCAAGATTCAAAGAGACTTTATTGTAAGCAGATTTTTCAGCAAAACCCATCAACATTCCAATGACTTTTTCATTCACAAGAATGGGGGTGATTGTCACATGATCGGGAATGCGACCTTGGTTCCAGCTCTCAAAAAACTTTTCGTTGATTTCGTTCAATGAGATATACCCATGGAAGGGTTTTTGCGTGGAGGCGACAATATTAAAGATGCTGGGAGTTCCTAAGGAAACGCGCATGGAGGTATCTTTGATTCCCTGAAAACCTTCATCCCAAGCAAAGGCCGTTAATTGCGTTTCTTGTTCGTCTAAAGTCAAAATCATCGATTTTTCGAAATGAACTTTCATTTCGCTCAATACGTTTTTAACTTTTTCGTTCAACAAAGTTGCATTTTTCTTTTTGTATTTATCCAGAGCAAAGAGTCCATTCGCCACGGGGTTGATCGTGGGTTTAGCCACTCCCGCAGGGCGAGGTGTAATCGGCAAAGTTTTATTGCCAAAACTTTCCTCAAAAGGCGGTGGCATCGTCGCTTTGGGCGGCGGTGGAGGCGGGATGTTTTTTTTCTGAGGAACAACGACAGGTTCTTCTAAAGTCAGAGTTTCGGCGGCCGGGATTTCCGTCGCTGGATTGGGGGAAATTGTGGATTGCGTTGATTCTGCGACGATCGGAGTTTCGCTTGAAGGCAATGCCTCAAGGCGTGTGACCGTGACGCTATCAAATATCCCATCAAGTCCTTCGTTGGATTTTTCAGGAGCTTCATCTAAAGACAGGGTGTCCAGGTCTGAAGCTGCGGCTGTGTCAGCACCATCCACTTGAAGATCATCAAATGAAAAACTATCGGAAGACCCTTGTTTCGTCACTGTCGCCACGGACAGATCTATGCCCTCCGGCGCATCGGTGGCAACGGCCGTCGCCGCCGAAGGCAGTGCTTTTTCGGGGTGAAGCTGATTCCAAGTTTCCGTCAGGTTTTCATAGCTTGCCAGTACAATAATACTTGTGGGGCTAGAAGGAAAATCCTGTGGCGGCTGAAGACATGCTACGATGAGGGATCCGTCCCACTCCGCCACAGGCAGACACTCCGCAGACCACGGATAATGGGTCGCCCACTTCGCGAACATTTCCTGGGATACGGGAGTTTCTGTAAAAAATCGTGACTGAAGCAAAGGGAGTTTATAATGGGTCATCGCCCAATTTAAATACTCGTCAGAGCGGAGGCGCTGTTCCTGAAGGGCATAACCCAATAGGCTCAAGGGCGAACCACTTTGTTCAAAGGATTCGGTAAGTCCTTGAAGTTGCTCTTTAAAATGTTCAAACCATGTATGATGACTCATCTCTTTGTTTATCGGAAGACGAGGGGAAAAACTGAATGAAATCTGAGGTCTAGTCCAGCATCTCCCTCCAGAAAGGGGTCTTGGGCCTTGTAGTTTTTCCACTTCTGTTAACGCGCTGGACACCTCAAAAGACCAAATATTCATAAGAGTTTTCAATACTTAAGAAGTATGCTACCTTGCGCGGACTTATGAATCAGAGCAAAATCTTCCATTATTTCGACCACAACGCCACGACACCAGTATGCCGTGAAGTTTTTGAGGCAATGCCTGATTTTGCGCAAGCGTGGGGAAACCCCAGCTCGATTCATTGGGGTGGACGTCAGCCAAAAAATATTTTGCGTGATGCTCGTAAGGCGGTTGCAGAAGCCGTGGGGGCAAGTCCTTTAGAAATCATTTTCACATCCGGTGGTAGTGAAGCTAATAACACCGTGATCAAAGGACTTTTTGATTATTACCAAACAGCACAGTTCTTGACGGCCGAACAACGGTTGCGCACGCACTACATGTGCTCAGCAGTTGAACATCCCAGCGTTATTAAGACCATGCAACATCTGAAATCATTAGGGGCACGAGTGGATTTTATTCCCGTCAATCGACGCGGAGAAATAGATCTTGAGTTTTATCAGGCTCACCTCAGCGAGGAAACTGCGTTGGTGTCAGTGATGTTGGCTAATAATGAAACAGGCACGTTGTTCCCGATTAAAGAGTTGGCGGAAAAGGCTCATCAAAAAGGCGCTTTGTTTCATACAGATGCAGTGCAGGGATTTGGGAAGGTGCCGGTGAACTTGCATGACTTGGGTGTGGATTTTGCCTCGTTCTCGGGTCATAAGTTCAACTCGCTGAAGGGATCTGGCTTCTTGTATTCGAAGAAGGGATCTAACTTCAGTTCCTTGATTCACGGGGGTGGGCAAGAACGCCATCGTCGTGGTGGAACTGAGAACACCTTGGGCATTGGTTGTTTGGGAGTGGTAGCTAAAAGAGTCGCTTTGATCCCTCAGAAAATGCAAGAAATGGAAACTCTTCGGGATGAAATGGAAAAACAGATTTTAGCTGAAATCCCCGACGTTTTGGTGACGGCGGCGGAATCGCCTCGTCTTCCTAATACAAGTTCTTTGGTTATTAAAGGGGCTGATGGCGAAACGATGTTGATGTCTTTGGATATCAAAGGTTATGCGGTTTCTACAGGGGCTGCTTGTTCCAGTGGAAATCCTGAGCCCAGTCCCGTGTTGCTTTCCATGGGGCTGAGTCGTGAAGAAGCTCAGAACAGTTTGCGTATTAGTATTGGGTGGGAAACCACTCGCGAGGAAATTCGAGGTTTTGTTGAAACCTTGAAAGTGGTTGTGAATAGATTGAGATCTTTAAAAAACGATGAGGGAGATTCTTGTCATGTCTAAAGGACGTGTCCTTGTTGCTATGAGCGGAGGCGTGGACAGTTCCGCCGCGGCTGCGCTCTTGGTCGAACAGGGTTATGAAGTGATCGGCGCAACGATGCAGGTCTGGGATTACTCTAGCTGCGATATCGAAGAAGGTAATGGCACCTGCTGTTCCAGTATTGATGTGGATGATGCACGTGCAGTCGCGGATCGCCTGGGTATTCCCTTTTATGTTTTAAACTGTGAAGCAAAATTTCGCGCAGCCGTGATTGATCCTTTTTTGAAGGCCTATTTGGAAGGCTCAACACCTCTGCCTTGTGTGAATTGTAACACCTATCTTAAGTTTGATCACTTGGTTAGAAAGATGAAAGAGCTTGAGTGTGACTATCTGGCGACCGGCCACTACGCCAAAATCGTTTATGACGACAATGGGAAGGCTTCCATTCACACGTCAACGGATGACTGGAAGGACCAAACTTATTTCTTATTCACCATTGATCCCGAGTTGGTTCCAAAACTTCTATTCCCCGTGGGCGATATGAAAAAGCCTGAAGTGCGTGCCTACTCAGAAAGTCGGGGTTTGGTGACGGCCCGTAAAAAGGATTCTCAAGGAATCTGCTTTGTTGGCAATCAAGGCTATCAGAACTTTATCAAAGGTCAGGTGGACGCCAGCATCTTGGCGACCAAAAAAGGTCTTTTAAAGCGTTACCCTCAAGGCGAGGTTATGGCGTCTCATGACGGTATTCATAACTTCACAATCGGACAAAGCAAAGGCCTTGGAATGGATCATCACGAAAAACTATTTGTGATTAAGATCGATGCAAAAGACAACGCGGTGTGGGTGGGTGACGAAAAGTATCTTTACGCTAGCGAAGTGGATGTGGTGGAGCCTCGTTTGCTGGGGAAAGTGCAAGATGGCGAAACGATGAATGTGAAGATTCGCTATCAGCACAAAGGGTCCTTGGCTCAAGTCTTTAAGACAGAGTCGGGTTTTAAATTGAAATTCCAAGAGCCGCAAAGAGCGGTGACTCCGGGACAGGCCGCTGTATTTTATCGCGATAAAGAACTTGTGGGGGGCGGATGGATCATTCTCTAAAGTACCAAGTTCACACTTTCGGTTGTAAGGTGAATACCTACGACGCGGGTTTGATTCAGAAAAATCTGAATGCAAATGGTTTTGCGCCTGTGATTTCTGGCGACAAAACCGCACGCATTCACGTTTTAAATACATGTGCCGTTACGGCGGAAGCGACGAAAGAGGCTTTGCGCTACATTCGTCGTCTGAAAGTAAAAGATCCCTTTTGTACGGTGGTGGTGACGGGCTGTGCGGCTCAGGTGGATACGGGATCATTTTCCTCTTTGCCAGGGGCAGATCTGGTTGTTGCGAACTCTCATAAAAGCTCTTTGCCTGAACTTTTAACAAAACATTTCCGTGGTGAACTTACCGAGAAGGTATTTAAGTCTAATATCTTCAAAAAAGAGGATCTTGAAGCCGGAGGTGGGATTGAGAAGAGTCACACACGCACATTCTTAAAGATTCAAGACGGCTGTAACAGTTTTTGCACCTATTGCATTATTCCTTACGCACGCGGAAAAAGCCGTTCTATTTCTGTTGCTGATCTTGTTCAGCGTATTAATGATTTGTATGCGGAAGGGTCTCGTGAAGTCGTGCTGACGGGAGTCCATATTGGTGACTACGAAGATGAAGTCGGCGGTAAAAAGTATGCCATGGAAGATCTGATTGAAAATCTCCTGGTTAAAACTAAAATGCCGCGCTTCCGTTTGTCGAGTCTGGAGCCTGTAGAGGTTTCTGAGCGACTTCTGGATTTGTATCAAGATTCTCGCTTATGTCCGCATTTTCATATGAGTATTCAAAGTGCAAATACCGATGTTTTATTCCATATGAAACGAAAATACACGCAAGACGATGTTCGTAAATCCCTGATGGCCATCGCAAATAAGGTCCCAGGATCTTTCGTGGGCATGGATGTGATTGTGGGATTTCCGACAGAAACGGAAGAACAGTTTCAAGACACCTACAAAACGCTGGAAGAGCTGCCGTGGACAAAGATTCACGTTTTCCCCTACAGCGAACGCAGTGGGACCCGTGCGGCGGCGATGGATGTCTCAGTATATCCTCATATTCGCGCAGAACGAGCGACACGTTTGAGAGAACTGAGTCTGGCTCGCTATGAACAAGAAGCTAAAAAGCAAATTGGAACGACCAAGAAAGTTTTGGTTTTGAAAAATGCCGCTAAAGGCGGGCAAGGCCTAAGTCACGACTATTGGCCCGTAGACATTCTGGGGGCGGAAAGCTTTCTTGAACATTGGGCAGGACAAGAAGTGGATTTGAAAATTACCGCCTATGATCATTCCAATAAACAGCACATGGAAGGTCATCTGATGGGAGAGGTTCTGACATGAACGACCTCGAAAAACGACTGGGATACCAGTTTCAAAGCTCAGCTTTATTAGAAAGAGCTTTGACCCATAAGAGTTACGCCAATGAACTTAAGAACACCATTGAGCATAACGAAAAACTAGAGTTTTTAGGCGATGCTGTTTTAGATTTGGTGGTCGGAGAGTTTCTTTATGAAAAGTTTCCGAGCGACACAGAGGGTGGTCTTTCTAAAAAGCGCGCCAGCATCGTGAATGAAGAAGTTCTGTCGCAATTAGCTTTGGATATGGAGCTCAATAAATTGATTCATCTCGGAAGAGGGGAGACCTTGACCGGGGGAGCCCTCAAACCCCGTCTGATTGCTTCGTCTTTTGAGGCCATTGTGGGGGCCTTGTATTTAGACGGTGGATTTGAAGTGACTAAAACTTTTCTACGCCGAGAGTTCTCTGCTTTAACAGAGCGAGTCTGTGGAACAGAGGATTTTGAAAGAGATTATAAAACGCGTCTTCAGGAACTTGTGCAGAAGTCACAGAAAGAGACACCTCGTTATGAGGTTCTTGCAGAAGAAGGACCTCCCCATGAAAGGGAGTTCCTCGTTTGTGTAAAAGTGAAGGAAGACATCTGGGCTCAAGGGCGAGGGCGCAGTAAGAAAAATGCCGAACAGGCCGCGGCCAAAAGTGCCCTGGAAATGAAGTATAAGGAGACGAACTAAAATGGGATACAAAGCGGGATTTATTGGACTCATCGGGCAACCGAATGCGGGGAAGAGCACGTTGATGAACTTCCTGGTTGATGAGAAGGTGTCCATCGTCTCTTCAAAACCTCAAACCACACGCCGTCGTATATTGGGCATTTGGAGTACGGATCAAGGGCAGGCGATTTTTGTGGATGCCCCTGGAATCATTAAGGCCGACAAAGGTTTGAATGGATTTCTTGCTCAAGAAGCAGAAGATGTAATTGCCAGTTCCGATGTGTTGATGGCGGTTGTTAGCGTTGATGAGGAAAAACCCGAAGACGCTGAAAAGGTCATTGAGATGGTCTCTAAAAGCGGAAAGCCTTGGGTTGGCGTTATCACGAAAACGGATATTGTCGAAAAGGCCCATCGCCTGATGATCCTTAAGAGGATGATCGAAGATAAAGGGGGAAAGGCCCTGTCGATCTCTGTGGCAGCCCTTAAGAAGGATAAAGAAGCCCAGGAAGATCGGGAAGCGATGCTGATTGAGATTTTGGATCTTCTTCCAGAGTCCCCAGCTCCTTTGTATGATATCGATCTTTTCACAAACGAAAATGTTCGCGAGATGGTCACCGAAATTATCCGTGAAAAGTGTTTCGAGTCGCTTCATCATGAAATTCCGTATTCTTTAGCAGTGCGCATTTTAAAGTTTGATGAAGAAGGGCCGCTGCCAAAGATCTACGCTGAGATTATTGTTTCTAAAGAGAATCACAAAGCCATTGTGATCGGCAAAGAAGCCAGCGCGATTAAAAAAATCGGAATGGAAGCACGTAAAGAAATTGAAAAACTAATGGATGAAAAGATCTTTTTGGATCTTAAAGTCGCATGTAAACCAGAATGGTTTGAAAACAAAAGAATGATGAAGGAGTTGGGATATGTCACAAAATCTGAGGACTGAGTTTGCGCCCAAAGTGGCGATCATCGGTCGACCCAACGTAGGAAAGTCGACACTATTTAATATCATCACAGACAGCCGTAAGGCCGTGGTGAAGGACCAAGCCGGAGTGACTCGTGATATTATCATTGAGCCTGTCGATATTTGGGGAAAACAATTTGATTTGATCGATACAGGAGGAATCACTGAAGCGGGTGATATCTTTTCTAAATTGATTAAAGAACAAGTGACCGAGTTCTTGCATTCCGTAGATTTGATCGTGGCGGTCATGGATGGACGTATAGGTCTTGTGCCTGAAGATCGTGATATTATCCGGGTTGCCAAGCAAACAGGGAAGCCATTCCTGTTGGTGATCAATAAGGTCGATAAAGTGACTGAGGAAGAAATTGCGAAATCGGACTTCTATGAGTTCGGTGTTGATATTGTTTCAGCTTCCTTCGAACAACGTCGCGGCCTTTCTGATATTTTAGAGTGGATCACGAAGCAGATTCCTGAAAATCCAGGGACCGTCAAAGAAGGCATGAATATCGCGATTGTGGGAAAACCCAACGTCGGAAAGAGCTCTATTTGCAACGCGATTCTAGGTTCTAATCGCATGATCGTGTCTGACGTCGCGGGAACGACCATCGACTCTGTCGACTCGCCGTTTATCTATAATGGAAAACGCTATACTTTGGTGGACACTGCGGGATTGAGAAAATCAGCGCGTCGTGAGGAAGATTTAGAAATCATCTCGGCGTTTAAATCCCAGGAGGCGATTCGTCGTGCGGATCTGGTTTTGTTGATGGTTGATGGAACAGTCGGCCCAACGGATCAGGATGCTCGCATTATGCAAGCCATTCTTGAAGACCATAAGGGCGTCATTTTGGTCGCCAATAAGTCGGATTTAGGTGGACGCGAGATTCCCGAGTATCGCAAAACGTTCCGTGAACAAGTGGCGCGTACGTTCCACTTCTTTGATGATGTGCATGTGGTCTTTACCAGTGCTAAAACGGGGTATGGGATTGATGAGCTTTTTGAGATGATCGAAAAAGTTTCTGATCAGTTGAATTTCCGTGTTCCAACTTCAGAGTTAAATGATTTCTTCTTTGAGACCATTCGTAAAGCGCCAGCGCCGGTGTGGGGAACAACGAACGTGAAGTTCTATTACCTGACTCAGACTTATCAAAGACCTCCAGCATTTATCGCTTTTGCGAACCATCCTGATGGTGTGACAAATTCTTACCGTCGTTTCTTGGTTAAGAATATCAAGAACCGCTGGGATTTACATGGACTTCCGATTCGTATTTTCTGCATGAAGTCTCGTCGAGGCGGAGAAAATGGCTAAACGGGGTGCATGGAGAACACGCTTTGGATTTTACTTGTTGGCCATAGGTTCAGCCTGTGGTCTAGGGAATCTATGGCGTTTTCCCTATGTGGTCGGTGAAAACGGGGGTGGGGCTTTTATCCTTATTTACGTTTTCATGGCGCTCGCGATTGGGGCTCCGATGTTGATCGCAGAGCTTATGATCGGTAAAAACAGCCGTCGCTCTGTGATTGTGGCGACTCAGCAATTAAGTCAGAAAGCCGGACGCAGTTTTCGGTGGGCTGGGCGTTTTGCGGTTATTCTGAGTATTGTGGTGCTATCTTATTACGCCGTGATCAGTGGCTGGGTCTTGCACTTTATGACTCAGTTTTTAATCTCTGTCTTCAGTCCCCCGGAAATTGTGACGGCGAAAACAAACCTTGCGGCCCTGATGTCGAATGGGTGGCTGCAGTTGATGTTAGCCAGCGCCCATTTGCTTATCACTGTTGTGGTGGTTGTGAAGGGCGTTCAAGAAGGACTTGAGAAGTGGATCAGTTATACGATGCCTTTGTTTGTGGCTTTGGTGGTGATCCTTGTTGTGAGATCTTTTTCTTTACCATCGACTCCTGAGGTTCTTCGTTTTTTGTTCTATCCTGATTTTTCCAAACTGACCTGGTCTTCCTTGAACCACGCGTTGGGGCATGTGTTTTTCACTTTGTCCGTGGGGTTTGGAACTTTGGTGACTTTTGGATCTTATATGCGCGAAGAGGATCATCCTCCGACCGCAGGTTTTCGCGTGACTTTGGTGGATACGGCAATTTCGCTGATCGCTGTCGTCATGATCTTCCCGGTGGCCTTTCAAGCTTCAAACGTGCCTTTAACAGATCCGGCTTTGATGTTTGAAGTGCTGCCTCGCTATCTGTTGGGCATTCGCGGAGGGGCTTTGTTTGGCCTGGCCTTCTTTGCGTGTCTATATATGGCGGCGTTGAATGCCAGCATTGGACTTTTAGAGGTTGTGGTTTCTAATTGGGTGGACGCCCAAAAGAAAATGGATCGAGGACGTGCGACTTGGTATTCAGGGCTTGTGGCCTTGGTGTTGACGATCATTCCAGCTCTTTCCAGTTCGATCTTTGAGAATGTCCGTGTGTTGGGGAAGTCCTTGATTGAGTCGTTGGATTCTTTGTTGATCAACTGGCTTTTGCCATTGGTGGCGCTGGGGATCTTATGGGCCTATAATCGGGGAACTTCTGAAAAAGAACGAGAACTGAGTTTTGTCGATAAAGATAAATTTGTCAGCTACACCATGTATCCACACTGGCGCTTTACATTGCAATGGGTGGCCCCCGGGGTGATTCTGCTGGGGCTTTTGTTGCAGATTATTGGGGTTTTTCTCGGTTAAAAGTTCATTCCCAGAATGAAGAGGAGATTGTAGAAGTCTCCGGTGATGTTCTGGTCGAGTTTTTCTGTTCCATCCACATAAGACTTATTTTCATCGCTGAAATTTACATAGTGATAAGTCCCTTGAATTCCTAGGTAAGCTTTTTTACGCATGAGAGGGATTTCAAGACCCGCGCCTAAATCAAAACCCATGGTGGAGTCTCGGCTGAATCCATCAAGACCCGCGATCGTGTAAGTGCGATAGAACTGCGCGAGGCCTCCCAAGATGTAGGGATTTAAATCAGCAAGACCGCGAGTTACGTTTTGAGTGTTCATGTAATACTTCAGGTCGAAATTCATTGAAGTGATCGAGACGTTTCCGGTGTAGGTCTTAGATTGATTGTTCACGGAAAACTTCACGGCATGGTCGCCTGTTTGAAATCCCAGGCTCATCGCAAGACGCAGATCAAAGAAATAAGTTAAGAAAAGTCCAAAAGTGGGCGCGCCCTCGTAAGTATTTGCGAAATTACCTGTAAATCCACGCATGCCGCCAGCAAGTCCGACAGTAAAGAAGCGTCCGTTGCGGAAGAAGTTGATATCAGCCTCTTCGTCGGATTCTTCATCAAATTCGCTATAGTCCGTAAAGGGGTCGTAGGCCTCATCGGGATCCACTTGTGCTAAAAGGTAGGATTTGTGATCAGATTCCGCCAAAGCTTGGGCCGGAGAAAGCAGATTGAGGCCCAATAGAAAAGCCAGAAGAAAAATTCGAAATAGTGGTGCTGCGGTTTTCACAAGTTCCCCCTCTGATTATTATCGAATAAAAGGGGGGAAAACTTCAAAAAAAAGTATCAAAACGAAGTCCAGACTTTCGGTATTGTATCAAGCTGAGACATCCCGGTCTGGTTTCGGGTCTTAGAGGGGGGCATCCAGAGATGTTTCGATTTTCTTTACCACCGAGTCCGAAGACGGCTTGGTGATGGAGCTCCATCGTTCGACGACCTCGCCGCGACGGTTGATTAAGAATTTTTCAAAATTCCAAGCCACGTCTTTAAACAGCAGTCCGGGTTTTTGTGTGGTTAGAAACTGATAAACGGGTTGTTGATCTTTGCCAGTGACGGGGGCTTTTTCAAAAAGGGGGAATGTAATTCCATACTCTTTTTCCGCAAATTGTCTGACTTCCTCATTGGCTGCTTTTTCTTGTTTAAAGTCGCTAGATGGAAACGCCAGAACGATGAAACCACGATCTGCGTATTTTTTGTACAAAGATTCAAGGTCTTTGAGTTGGGGGGTGAAGCCGCATTGGGAGGCGGTGTTTACGACGAGGACCACTTTTCCTCTGTAAGTTGAGAAATTGACCTTTTTTCCGGAAATTGTGTTGGCTGAGAGTTCAAAAAAGTTCTTCGGGGCTTCAGCAGAACTCGAGGAAGCTGCCAAAATAAGGGATAAAGCTAGAAGCAGACGCATAGAACCTCCGTAGGACTTCTGAGTCTAAGGGGGTGTGTTCGAATTCACAAGAAAAAGACCCCTGGGGCTGTTTAGATGCAGCGCGCGGCTTTGACTTTGAAGGAGGCTGATTTTCTAATCATTAAAAGCATTTAGGAGTCATTTTTAACTTTTTGTGGGAGTTCAAAAGGCGATGGAGTTGGGAAATCCGGTCATCTTGGTTTCGGCGTTTGGTCGCGGTCATTGGTTGGCGGCAGCGTTGGCTCAGGAAGGCATCAAGACAACTCTGGTTGATGTTTCGGGCAAACTGGGGGTCTGGCCTTCTGAAGATGTGGAAGGGCCTTTTGGTTTTTTTCGTAATGAGAAGATTTCTGAATCTCAGATGGAGCGTTTGTATTTTGATGATCCTTATTCTGAAGTCTCTAATGGTTTTACCTTGTGGCTTAAGGAAGGGCCTTTTGAATTTAAAGGGCCCATCACGAAATTCAAGATTGATAAAAGTCCTTTGTCTTCGCATATCAAAGAATTTCTTTTAAGTGGACCCAATGCTAAAAACGGAAAAAGTCTTTATAAGAACCTTGATGCCTTTGATTTCAATAAAAGTTGGTTGCTGCATTTAGCTCATCAGTGGGCAGGAACCACGTATATGCCTAATGCTCAAGGAGCTCAGCGAGGAGAACCTTTGCCGGTTTTTTCCTCTTTCTTGGTGCGACAGGCGACTCGCAATGGTTTGGAAAAATCTTTGGAGTGGCTGACCACTAAAGGGGTTGAAGTGATTCGCCCCCATCAAATCGTTGATGCCTCTTTCGGAGGAGGTAAAACGGTCACGGGTCTAGAGTTGTCTGGAGAAAAACAAGGCTTATTCCGGACTGAGCAGATTGTTTGGATGCTCACCAGTGAAGAAACCTATTTTTTGAATGAACGGCTGGGGAAATATTTCTTCCCCGAAGGGCCTTTAGAACCAGAGTGGTGTTGGGTGCGTTATCGCGTAGGTCTTCAACAGTGTTTTGAGAGAGATCATTTACCAGCTCATACATTGGTGATGGATGATTTGTATTCTCCCTGGACACACGAAAATATGATGGTCTTGCAAAGAACGACGGTGCCAGATCAGTTTGATGTTTGGATGAGGATTCCGACAGTTCAACGGTTTAACAAAGAGTACTTGACGGTTCGTAGTGAGCGTATGAAGGCTTATTTGATGGCGCGAATGTCTTTGTCGGATCCACAGGTGTTGAGCTTCCCGCAAGAATATTATTACACTTATGCTCAGTTGGGGGCTTCTCGGTTTCCCGTATTTGGAGCGGCTCAAAGTTCACGTCGTGGCAAGGTTCTCTTTAGTAATTTGCACTTGGATGGCCCTGAAGAGTGGCCTCATTATTCATGGGGCGCTTATTTCGAGCGCCATGAGATGATCTTAGGTAAAGTTTCTAATTGGTGGAAAGAAAAGCTTTTGAAAGAGCAAAAAGAGAAGAAAAGAAAGGAACAAGCTCCGTGATCGAACGATACACCCGACCCGAGATGGGTCTTTTGTGGCATGCGGATCATAGATTCGGCAAGATGATGGAAGTGGAAATTGCCGTGGCTCAAGTTCAGGCACAACTGGGAATCATTCCAAAAGGAGCTGCCAAAACAATTGCACAAAAAGCGCGTTTTAACGTAAAGCGCATTTCTGAAATCGAAAAAGAAACCAAACATGATGTTATTGCGTTTGTTTCAAATCTTGCGGAGAGTGTGGGGCCTCAAGGAAAATACATACACTATGGTCTGACGTCCTCCGATGTTCTTGATACGGCCTTCAGTTTGCAGATTCGTGAAGCTGGCACGGTCTTGATGAAGTCGATTGTTGCGTTGGAAAAGTCTTTACGGTCTTTAGTTAACAAACACGCTGAAACCTTATGCGCGGGGCGCACCCACGGTATGTTTGCCGAGCCAACCACTTTCGGTTTTAAGATGGCTGGCTTCTTGGCGGAAACAGAACGCAATAAAAAACGCGTGAAGGCGGCTTTGGACAATATGATGATTTGCAAGTTAAGTGGAGCGGTCGGGACCTACTCCAGTCAGCCTGCGAAAGTCGAGACTTTGGTGGCGAAAAAACTTCGTTTGAAACCTGAAACCATCGCCACCCAAGTTATTCCCCGTGATCGTCACGCGGAGATGCTGAATGCCTTGGCTATTTTGGGAACAGGCTTAGAACGTTTGGCCGTAGAACTTCGTCATTTGCAAAGAAGTGATGTGGCGGAAGTGACCGAGGGGTTCACAAAGGGTCAAAAAGGTTCTTCGGCAATGCCGCATAAGAAGAATCCCATCAGTGCGGAGAATATCACAGGCTTGTCTCGACTTTTGCGTGGTTATGCGATCGCAGGTCTTGAGAATGTGGCCCTATGGCACGAACGGGATATCAGTCATTCTTCTGTTGAACGGGTTGTTTTTCCTG
>JANJTG010000312.1 GCA_024711265.1 Bdellovibrio sp.
ATAAACACGGCAGCGGAAAGAGTGCTCCGAAGCAGTATCCTTGTCATAATGCTGATATTTCGGGAGCTATCAAGTCAAAAGCAGTGACGTTCAAAAACATCTGTTTGTACGTTAATGGCGGATGGCGAATTGGAACTTTGACAAAACCCAAAAATATGGATGCCTCCTCTTTGTCGGCGACAAACTTCAAAGAAAAGTTTCCCTGCACGTTTGGTGTAGAGATGGTAAGTAAACAATCAGACTCTTTAAAAATCCTTGGCCCTTCGGTGAATGATGTCATTGCCGTCTGTGCCGCCGGAGACAAAGCCTGCCTCAACACTATTGACTCCGCAAAAATTGAGGTTCCCCGCCTAAGTAGTGCTGAAGTCATTGCCACATGCTACACTAAGCAGGATGTGGGAGGGACATCGGAGGGATCGGTTTCTTGTTCTCAAAGTCCTTCGATGGCCAATTACTGTGCCTATGAAGATGTTCAAAGTGCCTCGGTTCCTTTGCCAGACAGTGATAAAAAAAGATTTAAAGGAAAATGGTTCATTGTCTATTCGAACCCCGGGAAAAAGAGTCCCAAGGTTTGTAAAGGTGGTGTTCAAGTCTCGGATTCATCTTCTCAAAGTGTAGAACAAGAGGTGGTCTTGTCGGGGACTGTTGATGGAACTCGAAATGTTCTAAAGGCCCCCGTTACTATGACTCCTCATTTGCGAAGCACATCCATGACCTTTACGACAGATAATCCACTCTTTGTTGTAGGATGTCATGGCGGATCCGGAAGTTCGTATAAGGCCTGTCAGAACGAAGGCGGATGTGACATGACTGATATAAAATGTTCTAAAGTATCTGAGCATCCGAAAACAAAGGATAAGGAAAAGACCTGTTATTATCTCACCACCGAGGGTAAGTGGTATTATTTGGATAAGCACAATAAGCCACCGTTGACTTGCGCAAATATTGATGTGACCTCCCAGCCTCGGCCCGATGTTAATACCGCTAAATCAGAGCAACAGAATTCCAGTATTTCTTTGGAGGTGGGCTCCAGTGGAAAGGCGACAGTCAGTATTGGTGCCAATACTGATGAGTCCAAGCGCGCATTATCAGTTATTGGAAGTAGCTCCTTGGAAGTTGTGGGAATCGGCGTCGATGCACTGTTGGGTGTTTGCACTTCTGGTGATTGTAGCGGTTTTAGAGTTACAGATTTTTCTGGAGGCAAAACGCAGGGGACTCTCTACGTCAAAGGTGGAGCTCAGTTTGGTGACAGTGTTAATTTCAATAAAGACGTTGTAATTAATGGCAGCCAAAAGGCCAACGGAGACCTGAGTGTTGGAAAAAATATCAACGTTAGTGGAACAGTAACCGCCGCTTCGGATCGTCGTTTAAAGGAATCCGTCCATGAAATTAAAAATGTTCTTGATAAGATCATGAATATTCGCGGTGTTTACTATCGATTCGACGAAAAAAAGTTCAGCCTATTGCGGCCAGAGGCCTATGTGACAATGACAGAGGATGAAAGGGGTCGCTTTTTCGGTCAACAAAGACTGGGTTTTATCGCGCAAGAATTAGAAAAGGTATTTCCTGAAGTGGTAATGACGGACATGGGGAGTTCTCATCACGTGAAGTCTGTTTCCTACGGGGAAATGTCAAGTGTCGCGATTCAAGGGATTAAAGAGCTTTATCTGGAACTGCAAAAGATAAAAAACGAAGTGAAGCAATTGAAGCAAGAGAATAAAAAACTGCGAGAACACCTTGAGCGTGAAAAATAGATATTTAAAAAATGAAAGAGGAGGGGTTCTTATTCCCGTCATTAGTATGTCGGTCTTGACGTTAATGGTGGGACTCTTCTTTTTTCGTCAAACTGAAAACATGGTAAGTCGAGGGCATTATAGTTCTTTGCAGAGTCAGCGCGAGGTGAGCTTCAATTCGGAGATGAAATATATTATCTCCACTCCAAATTGCGGGATTGTTGATCTGGACTCGGGTGGCTTGGGGGCATCGAGTGGAAAAACCTACTCTATTTCCCAAGGGTTAAGATCAGATATTCAAACAGAAGGAACCATCTACCGAAGAGGAGCCCCTTTTTTAAGGCTGATGATCCAGGATTTATTTATTGCTGAATTTGACTCAAAACTTTATTTGGACTTTTTTGAGGCAGATTCCCTAGAGGGATTGGGATTAAAAAAGGAAATGTCGACGATAAAACAATTTATTCCTTTGGCAGCCGAGAACACGTTTCTTGCCAGTCTTAACGTCGTCACTTCAATGGAAAGGACAGGGCGGAAGGGCACATTTCTAAGTGCCTTTCCCGTGGTGGTTAGGATTGAGAACGGTGAAGTCACCGCCTGTCGTGGGGTGAGTCAAGTTGTGAAGGTTCGGGAAATGTGTGATTTATACGGTGGCTCTTGGGATGAGTCACTTCTTATATGTCAAACGCTGGCAAAAACAGCTTCGTCCGGCGAGGTCGAGCACTGTGCTTTTAATGAATCTTGCTGGGCCGATGCACAGTTTAAGTTTTAGTAAGTAAAGATGGTGATAATATGAAGAAGAAAGATAAAAGTAAGACAGATCGAGTAGATCCTTTGGGGCGAGAAGGATTTTCTTTGGTGGAAGCTCTGGCGGCTATGGGGATTGGCGGTATTATTTTGGCAGCGGTCACCTATGCCTTTGTGAATGCCAAAAA
>JANJTG010000545.1 GCA_024711265.1 Bdellovibrio sp.
AATCCCAATGGTTTCCGAGGAGTCGCCGGAGGAGTTGAAAAAGTGGGGCCCGACGGAATTACTGGGCCGCATGGAGATATCTGGGAAAAAATTAGAAACAGGTATCAATCGTTGCGGGATTCTCTACAACCTTAATTATTTTTTTTGAGAATTTTGTTTATGTAAAAGTGATGTAAAAAAGTTCGACTTACCCTAATCCTTGGAGATTCGATGAGGAAATGTGCAACTAGAAGTACGATTATTATTATCGCCTTAATAATGATAAGTTTTGGAGTGTTGGGAATCCTCTATCCACGAAAGAGCCCACTGTATCGGTTGATTGAGAATTACAAAATAGCTGAGTATGGAATTAAAATAGAAAAATCGAACTACGAATCAGACGTTAGTCTAATTAGAGAAGAGATGAAGAGACTCAAGGAAACAAAAGATGACTTTGAGGCAATTGATTTCAAAAAAATTGAGGGCGTTGAAAATTTATCTGAGGCCGAAAAGAAAGATCTTTTTGGAGAGTTACAAAGCGGGTCGTTGTTCGATGATCTCCTGAATATGAATGTCCAATTGGAATCCATTGAATTGGAAGCCAGTAGAGCCACTGTCAATTTTTCTATTTTTGGATTATTGGCAGGAGTTTTGATATTAATTTTTTCCGCTCGAGAAGTGTTAGAGAATATAATGTTAAGATTAAAACGTTCTGCGTGATCTTGATCGTTTTGGAAAATGGACGCATCCTTTAGGGGGCAGATCGAGAAATAAGAAGTCCGGCTTTTGGCCGGACTTTTACAAGAAAGCTCTTCTTGGTGGTCACATTAGTTCTGATTGAGAATGATTTCCCAATTACTAGTTTCTGCTGAGCGGAGGATGGCGTCGAGCACTGCAGGATCGAGGTCTACGCTATCCACTACATGAGTTTCGATTTGGCGGTTGATGGAATTTTGGTATTTTATCTGAATTCCACCATTTTGCTGGAAGTTAATAATCTTAATATATTCAACCACCGGGCTAGAGAAATTGGCGTTTTGTTTTGGTCTGACTCCGCCCCCCGAGGTCGCTTCGCCAGCAAAAGATGTTACTGAAAATAATGAAATAAGAAAAATTAATGTTTTCATCTTATTGACCCTTTCCGAAAATATCGACAACAGTCATAGTGTCAGTAGCCATTACTGTCATGACTGGAATTTTACCTGGCTTTGATTTCATAATGTGAAGCACCTTTGCACGGGTTTCGTGCACAAGTTCGATAATATCGCCAAATCCTTCTACGCTAACATTTTCTGAGATGTTGCAGAAGGAGTTGTGGATCGAGGTTGGTTTGTAAAAGTTGTCGATATTTTTAATGGCGTGCTGTTTTGCAACCTCTAAAGAGGTTGTAAAGCTTTTTACTGCAGCAGTGAGTATGCCATCGTTCTCAGATACGAGATCAAGATTTATTAATTGTTCTATAGCTGAATTGGCTCGAAGACCAATGAGATCAAGAAGGCTTTTGCGCGAAACTCCTCCGTGACCACTAGCTAGTTTAAAAACGAGATATGAATTGTAATCATTCATAAACTCGCCCGTGTCCACGATTGCGGTGGACTCATTGAAGAAGCTCTCTGTGATCATCGGAAAGTTTGACTTAAGATAGTCTGAGATCACTGGCGTCGTTTGTTCAAAATGATTCAGAGCTTTTAAGATACTTTTTTGCTCTGATATTGCTAAGAGAATTTTCATTGTATTGGTTTCTGTCGGAAGAACGTGGAGTTAACCCCTAATAACAGGACCACTTAGACAGCGGTTGTTGTTTGTTCTCGATACTGCCTCGGGGCCATCAT
>JANJTG010000039.1 GCA_024711265.1 Bdellovibrio sp.
AAAGCTATCGGCAGCGGCAGCACAGTTGCTCGCCTTAACATCGCAACAAGTGAATCTTGGGTGAAAGACGGCCAAAGACAAGAACGCACAGAATGGCACCGTGTAACCGTATGGGGCAAACTAGCAGAAATCTGCGGTAAGCACCTTTCTAAAGGTCGCCAAGTCTATGTCGAAGGTAAACTTCAAACCCGTCAATGGGAAGACCAACAAGGTCAAAAACGCTACACGACAGAGATCGTAGCAAGCACTGTTCAGTTCTTGGGTTCTGCCGGTGCAGAAAGTGGCGCGGGTCGCTCGACTTCAACTGGAAATGATGACTTCAACTTCCAAGATTTCGGTCCAGAACCTAGCTTCAACTCAAACGACGAAATCCCGTTCTAAAAAACAGCGCGGAAATTCAAGTCAGCCCAAAGCCCCGATTTCATATCGGGGCTTTTTATTTGGTCCAGTCTCTCTTATAATAAAAAGCCTATGAAGTGTTTTTTCTTTCCAACACTTATGGCACTTTTATTAAGCGGTTGTACCATCTACCGCTCGGAAGGACGTAAACAGTTCGAATCCGAAGCTCCCACTAAAATCTCTGCCTCCGCTTCTTTTCAACTAAAAGGTTGCAAAAAAGAAGGACGCCTTGAAACTTGGTTCAATGAAGAATTCCCATCACAAAGTTATGAACTGGTGATCGCCGAATCTGATTTGGAAATCTGGCGCACTCATCGCGGCAAACGCGTCGAAGTCAAAGCCTTACAACGTAGCGAGACTGGCACTCAATCTTGCACTTACGAATTCGCTAACGACGTCGTCTGGAATCTTTACAAAGATCAGTTCATTAGAGAGCTTGAAAACAACTTGATGACCCTTGAATAGGAAACACGCGTGATCTCTAAAAAATGCCTTTTTGCCGCCGCCTTACTTCTATGTTGGACTTCTTCCGTCTATGCTGCCTCGGTGTCTGCGGTGAAAGGCACTAAAGTTCTTATCAACCTCGAAGGCGATAGCGCCTCCGAAGGAGAAGAGTTTTACATCATCAATCCAGACAGTCGCAAAAAGACGGCCGTCATTCGTATTAAACAAATCAAAGGCGACAAGGCGCTGGGGGAAATCCTCAAAGGTCGCGCGGAAAGCGGTTTTGGATTGCAGGCCAAAGCCCCTACTCCGATCAGTGCCGATGTTGAATCCTCGGACAGTTATAGCGAAGCACCTAAAAAAAGAGATTCAAGTTCTTACCTTCGTACTCTTAAAGATTCCTATGGCGTCGTCGGCGGATATCTTATGAACACGATGACGGCTGATGTTTCCTACAAAGATGGATTTGGCCAGAGTCAAAAAACCTCCACCAGCATGAGCGGATCAGGATTTGGGGTTGGCGGCTTCTATGATTACGTTCTGGGTAACGATTTCGTGGGGCGTGGTTATGCTGGCATTGAACAGTTCAATGTTTCAGGCTCCGCCTCTGCGGCCGCCTGTTCAAGCTCGACCAGTTGTGATGCCAACATCAACTATCTCTCGTTGTACGGATTGGGGAAATGGTATCCCCTGCAAAGCGGCGCCTATCGCGCTTGGGTCGGTGGGGGAGTCGGTTATCTTTTGGCTCTTTCCAAATCGAGTTCCGCTCTGAATCAGTCGCAAATTTCAACAAATCAAGTTTTTACCTTCGCCGTGGGCTTGGACATACAACGTGATAGAAAGAATTATATCCCGATCAGTGTAGAGTACAATTTATTCCCCGCGTCTGACACAGTTAAAGCCAGCATGATATTGATTAAAGCAGGATGGGCTTGGAATCTATAGATTCTCTTGAGATGGAAGCCAAATAACAAATCGTGTTTTCGCAGATCGTTCATCCAAATAAAGCTTCCCGTTATGGGACTGAATAATTCCCTGTGAAATACTCAATCCCAATCCAACTCCCTGCCCCACTTCTTTGGTGGTAAAAAAGGGCTCCATGATCTTAGCGCGCATATTGTAGGGAACTCCGGGGCCCGTATCGGAAACGCTGATTTCCACTCCTTCTTTGTTTCTATGGGCTTCAATCACGACTTTTTTCAATTTACTTGATTGAACGGCATCCAGAGCATTGTTCAGGAGATTCAAAAGCACCTGGGAAATCTGATACGATCGCGCCTTGATCTTGAGTTGCGGCTCCAACACCGCGGAAAGCTCCACCCCTTCCAATTTAAATCTCTCATGGCAAAAAGCCAACGTATCATCAACCAAAGACTCAATGGAAACCCACTCATCACTTCTGGCCTCCGACTCTCGAGAATAAGTACGCAGTCCACGAACAATCTTAGCAATTCGTTGTACGACAGACTCAATGGAATCGATTTTTCGCTGAAGCTCTGGATCACCACTCAACCCTTTTTGAGACAGAGTTTTACGCAGAACTCCAACATGCCCGCTAATAATTGCCAAAGGATTATTAATTTCATGGGCAATCCCGGCCGCCATCTCTCCTAAAGATGCCAAGCGAGCAGACGCTAACATTTTGAGTTCTTGATCTTTCAAAATTTTCTCTTTTTCTCTCAACGCCGTGACGTCTTCAAGGATCTCTAAATAGCCTGTGATGTCCCCCTTTTCATTTAGAATCGGGTTCATTGACATCGTCATCACATAACGCTTTCCCGATTTACTGACTTGAGTCCACTCAGAAACCCTGGTCAGTCTCAACTTATCGGCCGCCGAAATAAAATCGGCCCCTAAGGCGATGGGATAACCCAGCTCCTCTTCCATTTTCGCTCGCACCTCTTGCACTTCATTCATATCATGAAAGAGCAACGCCGTGCTTTTGCCAGCAACCTCTTCGGTTTTATATTCCAATAGTTCTTCAGCAGCTTTATTCATTTCCTGAATAACGGTGTTTTTATCCAAGGATATAATCAGCAAAGGAACACTATTCATACCGGCCGTTTTAAAATCATAGGCCTCTTTTGCGGCACGCTCCGAATCCCTGGAAAGATTATAAAACCGCAGAGCAACTCCCAAAAGAAGTGATACGCTCACTCCAAATAAAAGAACAACTCCGGGAAGGTTTGAAGTATTCTCTCGGATCACGGCATCCGACGGAACAACCTCAATTTCCCAATGAACTCCAAGTTCACGATAAGAGCTATTCACTTTCCAATCACGGGCAAAGACCGGATCTGGATTCCCTTTACGAAAGACCTCTCGACCTTCCTCGAAAATCACCAAGTCATATCCAGGAATATCAGCGACCTCATTAAAAAACGGTTCAGACAAAACCGCAGCCGCCACCACACCTTCATATTTTTGTTCCTTATGGATAGGCACAAAAAGAACAAAGCCCCGCCCGCCAGTTCTAAACTCGATGATATTCGATAAAGAAACTCTGTGACCTTTTGTTAGCTCTATAAAACGCGACTGGAGATCTTTACTGGTTCCCCACACCTTCGTATTTAAAAGTTGCGCCCCGCCCCCGGACGTCGGATAGGCCCAACGAATCACCCCATCCTGATCGGCCCAAAATAGACGATGCAATCCGCGGAATTCAGCAAAAAAACCTTCTGCATCCATTCTCCACATTTTTTCAGAAGGATAAGATCCAAAAGAAAATCTTCGCGACATCTGTCCCAAGGATTTTTCTAAAGGAGTAAACACATTATCAAGATGGGCCTTCAAGCTCTCGACACGAACCTGGGTCAATTTCTTATTTCTCTCTTGATCTCTTAAAACCAAAAGCTGCCATATCAATACCGTCGTCAAAACGCCTGTTACGACAACAAAAAACGGCATCAATGCCCTGTCACGAATGGACACTTTTCCCACTTGAAGACGTAAAAACCAAAGGATTGCCAGCGCCAACATCGTAAACGACAGCGACGTATGAAAGGCCATCCGGGAAAAACTTCCCCAGCCATACTCTGAGTTGAACCCAAAAAAGTAACTCAGACTGCCAATGAGTGAAAACCCCAAGACCAAAGAGGCCCCCGTCGCACTCAGCATCTGGAGCGTGTATCTTTCTTTCTTTTGGCAACAGGACAACGCCAGAATCATCAAGCAGGTAGCCGTACTTACCGCCATACGCCCCGGAAAAGATGTTCCAATGCTGTAAAACGGCTTGTTAAAAAAAGTATCGACACCTAAGTCGATTGCAAAAATATATTGAAATAACGTGGCCCCGCTGATGACAACCACGAACCCGGCAGAGATCTTTGAAATAAGAGGCGTCTTGGCATCCGAAAAAACAATCCCGATCGCCAAAGCGACAAGACAAAGTCCGGTATTAAAAACCATGGGGGAAAAGTCAGGTCCCACCTGAACGATAGTGGGGTTCCGCAAGATCCAGCCAATCATGACCGCAATACCAACGACAAAAACGATCGACGCCAATATCTGATGTAGTCTTTGAGAAACCTTAGTGAATAACACGAGTGACACCAATTATCCCTTTGATCTTTTGAATCTCATAGATAGCTTGGTTCAACTGGCTGGCGTTTTGTACACTGACTTCAAAATGACAAACGGCTTTTTTATCTTTAGTCGTGCGAATTTGCGCCGACTGAATGTTGATCCCTTGCTGTGCAAAAGCCTCAGACATTAACTTCAATAATCCGGGGATATCTTGAGAAATAATCTTAAGACGAACGACTCGCTCTTGTCCCTCGCCAGCTTGTTTCACGTTCCAGTTCACATCAACCTTACGAAGCTGATCAAACTCAAAAGCCTTGCGACAGTCGCTGCGATGAATGGTGATACCACGTCCTCTGCTGATAAATCCAACAATAGGATCGCCCGGAATTGGATGACAACATTTCGCATAGTGAACCAGAACGTCATCCATCCCATCAACACTGATCAAAGAGTTTGTCTTACGAGTTTTTTGTGTCGCCGCACGCATGACCTTTTCCATGAAGGAAGAATCATCCGTCTTGGCCGCTTCTTTGGCGATATTTTCAGGAGTCAATCTTTCGACCAATATCCGCGTCTCAAGCTTTCCATAACCTACGGTAACGTACAGCTCATCAATATCCGCCAATCCGTGATCTTTAAGATAAGCTTCGAACGCGGGACCCTTAAGGTACTTCACGGCGGCCATACCGAATTTGCGGAACTCTTTCTCCACCAACTCTTTGCCAAGCATAATCGCGCGACGACGCTGCTCTTCTTTGACGAAAGCACGGATCTTGGACTTGGCTTTATTCGTAACTACAAACTTGAGCCAGTCCTTTGAGGGCACTTGGGTTTTAGAGGTCATCACCTCCACCGTGTCCCCATTTTGCAATTGATACTTCAAAGGAACCATTTTGCCATTAACACGAGCACCGACAATGCGATTTCCTAACTCGGTGTGAACCGCATAGGCAAAATCCACAGGCGTAGCCCCCTCTGGAAACTCCCGCACGTCGCCTGTCGGAGTAAATACGTAAATTTCCGTCTCAAACAAGTCTGTCTTGACGGTATCTAAAAATTCATCCGGACTGCGCACTTGTTGATGCAAAGTCACCAAATCACGAAGCCAATTGGCTTGCTGGAAGTCAGAGTCATCGACCATCTTGCCGCGCTCTTTGTACTTCCAGTGCGCCGCAATCCCGCGCTCCGCAACCAAATGCATTTCCTCAGTGCGAATTTGAATTTCAATACGCTCGCCGCCAGGACCGATGACGGTCGTATGCAAAGATTGATAGTTATTGGCTTTCGGCATGGCGATGAAGTCTTTAAAACGACCTGGGATTGGCTTCCACAGCGAGTGCACAAGCCCCAAAGCCGCGTAGCACTCAGCCACATTTCCCACAATCACTCGGAACGCCAGAACGTCGTAAACCTGATCATAATCAATATTACGAGACTGCATTTTACGATAAATGGACCACAAGTGCTTCGAGCGGCCGTACACTTCAAATTTGAACCCCGCCTTCGTGAGTTCTTTAGAGATCATGCTTTTAACGTCGTCGATGTAACGATTCTGCTCCGCCTCGGTCTTCTTAAACTGTTGGACCAATTGATAATACATATCGGGGCGGTAGTATCGAAAACATAAATCTTCGAGTTCAATCTTCAACGAGCTAATACCCATGCGCCCAGCAAGGGGCGTGTAGATTTCAAGAGTCTCTAAGGCAATACGCTCTTGTTGTTCAAAGGGCCTGTAGTTCCTAGTTCTCATGGTGTGAAGTCGATCCGCCAGTTTGACCAGCACGACGCGAACATCTTTCCCCATGGCCACGATCATTTTGCGAATATTCTCGCCTTGTTTTTCGTGGCTGTTTTTAAACTTCATCTGACCAATTTTAGTCACTCCATCCACCAGATGGGCAATCACCTCACCGAACTCCCGGCGAATGTCTTCCAGGGTGGCGTGAGTATCTTCTACCGTGTCGTGCAGAAGTCCCGTGGCAATAGTATCCAAATCCAAATGAAGGTCCGCCAAAATAGCGGCAACGGAAAGAGGATGAGAAATGTAAGGCTCCCCACTTCGACGAATTTGTCCTTCGTGAGCTTTCTCAGAAAAAGAATAAGCCTTTTCGATCACCTTTAAGTCTGCATTCGGATAGTAGCTGCGAATACGACTCAGAAGATCTTCTAAAGTTTTCACAGGCTTTTGGCTTACGCCATTCTCTTTCAGGGGTTCAACCATATCTAAAAAGTTTACCCGATGAGCCGAAGGGCTCCAACTAAGATTTAAAATAAAGCTTTAGATTTACTGGTATTTTCGAAGGAGTGGGACTTTTGTCTAAGGATCCTTTGACGGACTATCAACCTCTCTACAAGGCAAAAAAAATAGGGCTTTCTTTCGAAAGCCCTATCCTAAATTCAAAATCAAAGAAAAACTCAATTACTTGTTCAAATCCTTCTCGATTTGACGAATCACTTCTGCGGAATCCAATGTCTCTTGATAACCTACGTTTCCGATCGCAACTTCACGAAGCGCACTCACGATGTACTTATTGCTGCGAGTAGAAACTGTCGCTTCGGCACCTTTAAGAAGTTGCTTCGCTCTTTTGGCAACCATCAACACAAGAGCAAATCTATTAGGAACTTTTTCCAAGCAATCTTCAACAGTTACACGAGCCATTTCGCCTCCAGAAAGCAATTCTTCAAGAAATAATCACTGAAACTTTACCATTCTTAACCCCATTTGCATAGGGGTGCAGAAAGTCAATTCGGCCAAACTACCGCTAAGTTAGCAATTCTTCAACGATTTTTTTAAATTGAGCGTAGGATTGTTCAAAGTTGTCGTTCACAATCTGATAATCAAATTTAGAGGCCTCACGGATCTCTTTTTCCGCGTTGGCCATGCGAACCTCAATATCGGCCGGCACGCCGCCATCCCTCTTTGTAATTCTTCGACGCAACTCATCAATGGATGGGGGGAGGATAAAAACCGTCTTGGCATCCGGAAACTTCGCCTTAAACGTCGCGACCCCCTGAATATCAATATCCATAATAGCGCATTTTCCTTGCGTCCACGTGTCTTCAATCGACTGGTAAGAGGTCCCATAAAAGTTCGTATGAACCTTAGCCCATTCTACAAAAAAACCTTCTTTGATCTTATTCTGGAAATCCTCAGAGGTAATAAAGTGATAAGGTTTCCCCTCACTTTCCCCTTTTCGCATTGAACGTGTCGTAAAAGTAATAATGTCGACCAAGCGAGGATCTTCCTGGCTGATCTTTTCAACAAAACTACTTTTTCCTGCACCGCTGGGAGCGGCGACTATAATAAGACGCGTCTTCATTGAACGTTTTGAACCTGTTCTCTAAGTCTTTCAATAAGGGTTTTTGCTTCTACCACAGTCTGTGTGATCTTGGCTACTTGAGACTTCGAACCAATCGTGTTGACCTCGCGGAGCAGCTCTTGAGTATAGAAATCCAATTTCTTACCCTCCGCCGATTGAGAGGAAACCAACTGGCGATAATTTTTAATATGTTCCGCCAAACGCGAAAGCTCCTCATTGATGTCCGCTTTTTCAAGCTGAATCACTATTTCTTGCGACAAACGAGCCGGATCAATTTCATTTCCTTTAAGGCGAGCCCGAATTTTCTGCTCATACTTTTCTTGAAGTTGATTATTGGCTTCTCCGCGCAACTCACTGATTACTTTGACTTGTTTTTCCAAGGACAAAAGCAGCTTTTCAAGATCCTTTCGCAAGGCCTTCCCCTCACGCACACGCTCGCGATCACAATTTTTACAGGCTTCTGAGAAAGCTTTTTTAAGAACCTTGTCTTCTCCGGCAAATAACTCGTAGGTTTCTTCCACTTTAATAATATCCGGAAGACGAGCTAACACCTCTAGATGAACTTGAAATGGAACGTTCAACTCTTTGGAAAGATGTCTATAAGCCGTGAGGTACTTCTTCGCCAACGCATCGTTCACGGTCATCTGTGCCTTGCCAGCCATGTTTTTCACACGACGAGAAACGAAAACATCCACGGTTCCGCGCATCAACGACTGACCAAGAATCTTCTTAAGCTCCCCTTCATAGGCGACAAATTCCCGGGGAAGATGAAAGCGAGGCTCCAAGAAACGCCCATTCACCGCTCGAATGCTTACTTCCACTGTAACGTCTTTTGTTTGCGCTCTGGCGGTGCCGTATCCTGTCATGCTTTTCATAATATCTCCATTTTGGAACTGACCTCGAATGGGGTCAAGGGATGAGAAATTTCTCGACCAGATCACGGGCCTCTAAAAAACCATCCCGCCCCGAAAACCAATGAATGTCTTTGTCTCTTTGAAACCAGGTTCTTTGTCTTTTAGCCAGTTGCCGAGTGTTTTTCGCGATCTCCTCGACAAGCTTTTCGCGATCCATTTCGCCTTTTAGAAATGAAATCGTCTCTTTGTAGCCCACGCTGCTTAAGGGGGCCCACGCTTCCAAACCTTGGTCGAGAAGCCCCTGAACCTCCGAAACCAAGCCCGCCTTCAGCATCTTTTCGGTGCGCAACTGGATACGTTCTTTCAATTCATCACGATCCCATGAGGGACCTATCTTCAGCAATGGATATGGAAATTCACTCCGAGAATCTGCAAACTCTTTTTGGATCTGAGTCACACTTTTCTTATGACTGCGAAGCAGCTCAATAGCACGTCCAATACGATAGTGATCCGCCAAGTGAATCTTAGCTCCATACTCGGGATCCTTTTCTAAAAGCTCGCGATGAAGACGTTCCGCCCCCCCTGGAGACGCCAACTCTTCTTCGACCTCTCTTTGAACTTCTAAAGGTACGGGCAAAACGGGATACATTCCCTTTTCAATCGCCATAAAATAAAATCCCGTCCCGCCCACGACAAATACGGGAGTGCTCTCGGGAATTTTCTCCATGCATTCAAAAAAATCCCGACAGTACTGCCCCGCCGTCATCTCCTGAGGAGGACTGACATAATCCAACAAATAGTGCGGCACCAAGCTCTGCTCTTCCTTAGTGGGCTTTGCGGCCCCAATATCCAATTTTTTATAAACCTGGATGGAGTCGCAATTAACGATGACACCCCGAAACTCTTGCGCCAAGCGCAGAGCCCACTCGGATTTCCCAGTGGCCGTAGCGCCGACAACAAAGATCACAGGTTTCCGTGGATTTTTCATTAAACGATTCGACCGAAATCTTTCTCGAGTTTATAAAAGGGATACTCGACGCTGACGGGCCGTCCATGAGGACAGAAGCTTGAAAGAGGAAATAAATCCATGTCTCGCAAAAGACTTTTCATTTGTTCAAGCCCCAAGGCTTGTCCGGCTCTGACAACAGAATGGCAGGCCATCGTGGCGCAAATATCTCCCACCACGCGCTCTAAAGAATAACTGCCGCCTTGATCAACGATCTCGGTCGCCATTTTATCTAATACAGAGCTGAGGATGGCTTCTTTGATCATCAAAGGAGCCGCTTTCACACCGACGGTGCCAGGCCCCAAAGATTCGATGTGAACACCCAAGCGTTCTATCTCTTTGGCAATCCCTAAAAGAGCTTCCACCTTTTCGGGAGACATGTCGACAGCCAACGGGAACAAGAAGTCTTGAACATCCACCTTGCCGCCCTTCCATGCGGTCATCAACTTTTCAAAGACCACGCGCTCATGAGCGGCGTGCTGATCAACGAAGACAATTTTATCCCGCCCTTGAGTCACAATGTACGTCAAGTTGGCTTGCCCTAAAACCTCCAGAGAGGACCAGTAACCTCGCGACGCCTCAGACTCTGGAGCCTGCGAAGCCGGAACAGATAGCAAAGACTCCCTGGCTTCAGCCGATTCCTGCAAAGCCTGATAACCCACTTTGGGCTGATTCACAGTGGAAATAGGAAAACTAAAATCTTTTTTCTGAAACTGCGTCACCTGAAGCGATGAATCCTGGAATGCCAGGTTTTCTTTAGGCGTCACAGTTTCGGCAAAATTCGGCAAACCCTTCGTAGAGGAATAATCTTGAGGAGACACATCAGAGAGCGGCTGAGGTCCTCGCGGACGCTGATCCTCCGCCAACCAGGGAGCTTGCTCTAAAGTTCCCCGCAAAGCTGCGGCCACCGCACGAAACGCCAATGAAGGCTCTTGAAATTTCACTTGGGACTTCGTCGGATGAATATTCACATCCACACAGTCAGGATCTGTTTCTACCCACACCACCGCGATGGGGTACTCCCCGTGCATCAAAAGATTTCGATAGGCCTCATTGACTGCGGCTTGCAGACTGCGATCTTGAATCCAACGATTCTGCGCAAATAACCAAATATTTTTCGCTGTCTTTGCCACATTGTGAGGGTCGGCAAAAACAGCATAGGCGCGTACATTATCTCGGGACGCTTCACCGACAAAGAGAGGCTTGATTTCTAAAATCTGCTCAACGCGGTCCTTCCGATTCTTACAAGCGGGCCAAAAACTGACCAACTTGCCATTTTCCTGAATACGAAACTCCACATCATAATGAGACAAGGCCATGGCTCTTAATGTTGTTTTGATCGCCGTGTTTTCTGCCGCGTCCGATTTTAAAAACTTAAGACGTGCCGGCGTATTATCAAAAAGATTTTCAATAAGAATCGTGGTGCCTTGCGAACCACCAACTTTGTCGATCTCTTTTTTTCGGCCATATTCACTGACCAACTGATGAGCCTGCTCGTCGCCTTCGCGACGTGACGTCAGAGTCAACTTACTGACGGCCGCGATACTTGCTAAAGCTTCCCCACGAAAACCAAAAGTGCGAAGCTTCCAAAGATCATCTGTTTTTGAAATTTTACTTGTCGCAAATCGTTCCAAGGCTTTGGGAAGATCTTCGGGGGCCATCCCCTTGCCATTATCAATCACTTTGACAATACGACCACCGTCAAAAAACTCCACGTGCACGCGAGTTGCGCCGGCATCAATACTGTTTTCAACAAGTTCTTTAACAAGGTGAGCGGGACGCTCAACCACTTCACCGGCAGCAATTTGATCGACGACTTCGGGTGGTAAAACTTGAATAGACATAGAGGGAATTTGCATGAGGACCCCGCTTAAGTCACGCTCTATTCCGGGCGAGGACAATCCCCCCAAGCTTGGCATTTAAGCAGCCTCATACGAAGATCTCTCAGTTCAGAAAGATTAAAACCCAGCTCCATATCAAAACCGTGACGAATGCCACCGGCTTGAGACAAAGAGCGAAAAACGGTCGCCCTGCCCTCAAATTGCTCAGGGCGCAAATGCAAATCACTGTAGGTTGTAAAACGGATCTGATGAGGATACTTGGTCAAGTTCCAAGTAAAACGATCTCTTTGCGCCTTGGCCTTATCAAGAGCCTGTCCATAGTTCTTCCAGCACTTCACTTCCATCACCAAAACCACTTTTTGAGTCGCCCGATTAATGATGACCAGATCCAACTCCCCCAGAGTTAGCCCCCCGGTGCTGTATTCGATCCCCGTCGCTAAGAGGAACTCTTTTTCAGGATAGTCCTCCTGAAGACGCAGACGTGCTACTTGCTCACACACGGCACCATCGGGCTCATAATTCACCGCAGAGGCCTTCAATGCCTCAAAGGCAGGCTCTATGTCCCCAGCAAAACACGATGCAGAAAAAAGAATCGACAGAACAGAAAGAAAAATAGTTCTCACCCCAAGCCCCCGCCGGAAACGGATACCACAGAGGATACGCAGCACCTATTTGCAATGCAGCGCTTCAGGGAGAAAATCTCCCCCTTAGAACTCCCAGCCCAGATTCAGGCCAAAACCATAGTACCTGGTTCGCTCCCAGTAGTATTTAGCGTCGGCCCGAACCGAAAGTCGCTCAAAACGGAAGGCAAGTCCCAGGTCAAAAAGAGCCCCCAGGGTCATATCATCCGCCGCATAACTGACGGACTTAGCCCCACTGGGAACCTCAATAGTGAAGTGAGAGTACTTAAACATCGGCCCAAAGCCATAATAGAAAAGCATGGTTTTACTTTGCGGCAAAACTGTTTGCATCAAAAAGTCAGCCATCACAATAAAACCATCCGCACTTTTCTTAGTCACATCCGAGTAGTATTTCGGAGCGCCAAAAGAAAAGAGAATATTACCATCCGTGTAGATCTCACCATCAAACAACGTATTGTAGCCATTAAACTTAACACCATAGAAAGTCATGAACTCAGAGCGTTCCTGTCCCAAAGTGTCTTCGGTATAATTGATAAAATCCAAAGTAGGCCCACGATAGCGTGTGGCAAAGAAAGGTTTTTTACGCGTCTCTTTTTTATCAAGACGACCCTCGTTTTTTTCTGCCGGAGCGATCTTCACAACACCCAGCTTAACATCCGTGTCAGCAATCCATCCGACAATTCCAGGCTTCACACGAATCTTATAAAAAGGCCCCTTCTTCCCTTTTGAAATACTGTGAACCTGTCCCCGCTTCAAAGTATCAATTACCGGAGCATCAAAATCAGCATCCTGATAAATCAAGGCCCCATCCTGAATAATCGTAGCCTGTTGAGCTTGCGCCCAAGTGATTAAGGGAAATAAGAGAGAGATCAGGAGGACCGAGAGTCCTCTATTTAAAACGCATAAGCCAAACACGATAGAACGCCTCAATGACAATCTTTAAGGACATCTTGCTTTGACCGACTCGACGATCTTCAAAAACAATGGGCGACTCGGCCCCTTTGAAGCCCTTTTTCAGGGCTTTATATTTGAGCTCAATTTGAAAACTATAACCATTAGACTCGACCGTGGAAAGATCAATACCGTGAAGAACCTCTTTCTTCCAGGCATTAAAACCTCCGGTCCAATCATTCAGCGGAAAGCCCAAAATCAAACGTGCGTAAATCCCACCACCACGAGAGATGATCTTACGCAAAAGTCCCCAATTCACCGTGCGTCCGCCTTCAACATAGCGCGAACCCACTGCAAAATCATGAGTCTCAAGCTTTTTAAGCAAAGGCCCTAGATCTTCAGGACGATGGGAAAAGTCAGCATCCATCTCCGTGATGGCCTCAAAGCCATGATCCATTCCCCAGCGAAAACCCGCGATGTAGGCTTTACCCAATCCCTGTTTGCCGGGACGGGACAACAAATGAAGCTGGGGAAGGCTCTTTTGCATTTCACGAACAATGGCCCCCGTTCCATCTGGAGAATTATCATCAACAACTAGAATTTCAACGCCAAGATTTTGAGCAAAAACAGCAGGCACAATCGCCTGAATATTTTCTTTTTCGTTGTAGGTAGGGATCACGATCAGTGTTTTCATGCCCCCTTAAACTGTCACAAAGGGGCTCTGATGGCAATCATTAGATCATATGGACCGAGAGACCAAACGCCCTTTTCCCTTATCTTGAAGGGCTTTCGCTTTTTCAGCGGGAATAGCGGGCAAATTAAGCGGCTTAGCCAAAAGATACTTCGGATCTTGCTTACGGGTCTCCAACTGCTCCTTGACCTTTTGAGCGGCCGCTTCCGGCTGCTTTAAGTAAAGCACGGGATCGAAACCACATTGACGACAAACAACCGAAAGTCTCCAACGAATTTTCACGAAGACTTCTGAGATCGCCAAACACACCACAAAAACAATCATCACCCGAGGATCGTACTGCTGCCAGATTGCGAACATCAACACCACAGAGGCCAAAGCACTGGCGAGGAGATTCATAAACGAAATATTCTTCTTACGGTAAATACGCCGTGGGGTTTTACAGAAAGCACAGAAACAGTTGTGACGTTTGTGAAAAAAAGAAAACATATACTTAGTTTGCCAAAAATGAGGTCTAGAACGAAAGATGATTTTATGAAAAGTGACAAAGTCTTGCTAGAATCAAGACATGCAAACAGTTAAAACAATCCAATTCGTTTTGATCGCCTTTTCTCTCTTCGGAGTTCCAACCTTAGTCCAGGCTGCAAATGAGTCTGCCGATTATCAAGAGGTGAGCTACGACGACCTTCTCAATGAATTAAGCGCCAAGAAGAAGACTCTGACCCAGAAGCAAAGCAGCTCTTTCGATGACGTGCGTTTGCATGCGGGCATCGGCTACGTGAACTCCTTCACCAACATCGCCGCCGAAAAACAGAATTTCAATCGCCACGCTAATGGCATTCAGCTTTCTCTGGGGATGGATCTTTTTTCTCCAAACTGGTATTCCGAGGGTGTGTTCCGAAATTACGGACTCACCTCTTCGGGCTCTGAAGAAATGACTTTGCGAGAATTTGATTTGAAGTTGGGCTATACCAATAAACTCGAAAGTATCTGGGCCTATTCCATCAGTTCGGGTCTTTCAAATCGTTTCCTGAAGTTCTCTGATCCCACTCGAAACATCAATGTGGATGACACGACTCCCTCTTTGGTCGTCTCTACAGGATTCATGGCTCAAGTTCATAAAAATCTTTCTTTAGGAGCCGAACTCAGCGCTCGCACCGCCGTCGTCAACCGCACGGCCGATAAAAACTCCTTTGACTTTGCCTTTCGCCTCAACACTTCTCTATAATTGAGAAGTGGACGTTATTTTATTCATCCTTTGCCTTTTAGTTTTCACCTTGGGTCTTGCGATATTTTCGAATAGAGCAAGATCCCGCAAAGACATCCCCTTTGAACTCAAACCGAACTGTCTGCTGACCCGTTGGCCGCTTTTATTTGTGACTGGCCCTCGATCCATTTTTTATTTTAGTTCTTATTGGAACCTCTACACGTCATTTCTAGCCGAACACGGCTATGAGGTCTTCACCCTTCATCTTCCCTGGAGCAACTCCCAAGAAAGAAAAGATCGCTTCGAATACTTCTTGGCACAACAAGAACAGCACCAACGACGCTTTCATCTTTTTCTGGATCTGCCCACCCTTGAAGATCTGGAAGATACCATTCGCCAAAAAAAGCCCCACTCGATCATCAGCCTGACGGAACTTATGGACGCAGGCGTAAAAAGCTCAAGTCTTCCGCTTTCATCACTTCCCATCCCCTCAATGCCGATAGAGTTTCCCCCGTCAGAAAAGACCCCCTTGTTTCTAAAACTGTCCTATAAACTTCATAAAGCCCTCACCCAAAGGTCTCACCTCCCCTCTTTGAGTACGCTGGGAGCCGGTGAGGACAATGCTCTTAACAACAGTCTTCTGCTCTTAGAACGCGCCCAAACCCTTGCCGAAATGGATCTGCGAGAAGACGCTCCCCTCTAAATTCCTAGTTGCTTATGACGAAAGTCAGTGGTGCAATAGACCTTATGAGCGACTACAGAGACGTGACTCCAAAGAATGAGCCCCAATACGAAACGGTCAAAGAAGTATTCCGTTACATCGTAAACTATCTTCGCCACCCCGTAGAAAAGATCAAAACGCTGCCCGACTGGAATTGGACGGTTCTTGTTATCACCTTGATTGTGCTTTCTATGGGCTCAGGGATTTTGACAGGCCTTGTCCCGCCGAACTTTTTCCGCATCATGGGTGGTATCATTATTTCTCCGATTGTCGGAGTCGTGACTACGACGATCGGCGCCTTGTTCATTTATTATTATTTCCAAGTCTTCGAAAAAAGAACCTGCTCGCTCCGCAAAATCTTCACACTGATCTTGTTCGCCAACATTCCGTTTTTCATATTTCAAGTGGGCTCTGAAATGATCCCACCCATCACTCTGGTGGGGTTTGCTTTTACAGCTCTCTTGATGGCGGTAGGGCTTACGGAAAACTTCCAAATGGATAAACGCCGCGC
The DNA here is from genome assembly GCA_024711265.1 of Bdellovibrio sp. GTDB lineage: Bacteria > Bdellovibrionota > Bdellovibrionia > Bdellovibrionales > Bdellovibrionaceae > Bdellovibrio. The sequence goes on from JANJTG010000039.1 coordinate 16,052, forward strand.
TTTGAGATTAGTCACAATCCTCTTTGCCATCGTCTTTATTATCTGGTTATGGAATCGAATCGACATTTCAAGATTAGAGAGACTGGGATAGCACAAGACTATTCAAAAAAATAAAAAAAGCCAAATCCCTGAGATTTGGCTTTTTTATTTCCCCTAGAGATCTAAGCTCTTCCGGTCGAGCCAAACCCGCCTGCGCCACGGTCCGTGGATCCCAACTCATTGACGACTTCAAATTGAGCCTGCAAGACAGGAGCAATCACCAACTGAGCACAACGCTCTTGATCGTTGATCGTGACCGCTTCGTTACCAAGATTGATCACGATGATTTTTACTTCGCCTCGATAGTCGGCATCAATGGTGCCCGGAGTATTCAACACCGTAAGACCACTTTTTGCCGCCCACCCACTGCGCGGACGCGCTTGAATCTCGTATCCAAGAGGAATTTCAAAGGACAATCCTGTTGGAATCAAAGCTCTTTCGCCAGGATTCAAGACAACGGGGCCCACAAGTTGCGCGCGGACATCAAAACCGCTGGCACCCAGGGATTGATATTGAGGAAGATCACCATGGAAATTCTCAAGTTTTTTAACTTTTACTGTCAGTTTATTCATAATGTGCTCCTCGAAAAGTTATAAAGATAATTCATCCCACCAAGACTTGAGTTCATTCACTCCGGGACCCAAAAGAACCCCCGAAGCTTTATCAAGATCAAGTTCATGACGGATGTAGTGATTCACGGAATCCACTGAAACTTCTTTGATCTCGTCAATAACGGATTCCACGGATCTATAACGTCCAAAAACAATTTCGTTCACGGCCAAAGACGTCATGCGATTTTCAATATCATCTGAACCCAACAAAATACTGCCAATCACTTGTGTTTTAAACATTTCCACATCGTGCTTGGTAACTCCCTGCTTGCGGATTTTTTGAAACTCTTTGGAGATCAGATCTCCGACTTTTTTGGCATTTTTTACTTCCGTCCCGGCATAAATCGTCAACATCCCCGAATCAATATGTGTATTAAGACTGGAATGAATCGTATAAACCAAACCCTTTTTTTCCCGAACACTTTGGTAAAGTTTGGAAGTCATGCCTCCACCTAAAAGTGTGTTGGTGATAACGGCCTCAAAACGATGTTTGTCTTTAAAGCTCGCCGTCGGAAATCCCAAGAGCATATGAACTTGCTCGGCCTGTTTTTCAACCACATGACGACGTTTCAGCCATCGCGGGTACTTACGGGTGTTTTTAAGAATTGTTTTCTTCTTAGCACCAAGACGTTTTTCAATTCCCGACATCAATTCATCATGATCCAAACATCCGGCGGCACTGATGATGATATTTCCACCCGAGTACGTCTTTTTATAGTAATCCATCACCTGATTTTGCTTCATTAAAGCGATGGACTTAGGCGTTCCCAAGATAGGACGGGCCAATGGATGTGCTCCATACACCTGCTCGTAGAAAATGTCGTAGATAAGCTCTTCATGGCTGTCTTCGGACATGGCGATCTCTTGCAGGATCACGCCTTTTTCAAGACCAAACTCTTTCTTGTTCAAGTGCATGTTTGAAACAAGATCAGAAAGAACATCCAGAGCTTTCTCCCAATGATCCTTCAAAACCATGGCATGGTAACAGGTGTATTCGCGCGTCGTATAAGCGTTGAGGTCGCCCCCCAAAGCCTCCAAGGACTTGGCGATTTGATAAGCAGAACGGGTTTTAGTTCCCTTAAAAACAAGATGTTCTAAAAGGTGCGAGATCCCCGCCACTTCCGGAGTTTCATCCCGAGTTCCAGTCAAAACCCAGATACTGATTGAAACGGCACGGGACCCTGGATGAAGTTCACTCACCACCCGGATCCCGTTAGAAAGTTCAGATTTTTTGAACTTTGTGTTTGTCACTTAAATTGAGGCCTACTGAAGCAAGGCTTTACGAGAAAGCTTAATGCGTCCTGCACGATCCACTTCAAGAACTTTCACATCGATCACTTCGCCTTCTTTAAGTACGTCTGTAACAGCGCGCACTCTTTCATTAGCGATTTCAGAGATGTGCAAAAGACCTTGAGTGTTTGGCAAGATTTCAACGAAAGCACCAAATTCCGCAATCTTCACAACGCGGCCTTTGTATGTTTTGCCAACTTCCGCTTCCGCAATGATGTCATTGATCATCGCAATAGCTTTTTTCGTTGCTTCAGGGTCCGCAGAAGCAATGTGGATTGTACCGTCATCTTCGATTTCAATCTTCACACCAGTAGCCTCTGTGATACCACGAATCACTTTACCACCAGAACCGATCACTTCACGGATCTTATCTGGTTTAATTTTGATAGTCTCAATACGAGGAGCAAATTCGGAAATCTGTCCACGAGGAGTCTTCATCACTTTTTCCATCTCATTCAGAATATGACTGCGGCCCTCTTTAGCTTGCGCCAAAGCTTGCTCCATCACTTCGAAAGAAACAGAGTCGATTTTGATATCCATTTGAAGAGCGGTAATACCTTGAGTCGTTCCCGCAACTTTAAAGTCCATGTCACCCAAGTGATCTTCATCACCCAAGATGTCCGTCAAGACAGCAACACGGTCGCCCTCTTTGATAAGACCCATAGCGATCCCTGCGACGTTCCCTTTCAAAGGAACACCTGCATCCAACATCGCCATTGTGCCCGAGCACACTGTTCCCATTGAAGAAGAACCGTTGGATTCAAGAACTTCAGAAACAACACGGATTGTGTAAGGGAATTTATCATGATCAGGAAGAACCGCTTTCAAAGCGCGCTCTGCCAAGTTTCCGTGACCGATCTCACGACGACCTTGACCGCCGAAACGCCCCACTTCGCCTACAGAGTATGGAGGGAAGTTGTAGTGAAGCATGAACTTGCGCTTTTGAGTTCCCAAAAGAGCGTCAACCATTTGTTCATCATCACCCGTTCCCAAAGTTACAGTTCCCAAAACTTGCGTTTCACCGCGAGTGAAAAGACCTGAACCGTGAGCACGTGGCAACAAGCCCACTTCATTCGCGATAGGACGGACTGTTTTCACATCACGACCATCGATACGAACCGCTCTATCCAAAATCATGGAACGAGCTTCACGATATTTTAGATCTTCAACGATTGTCGCAAGATCTTTTTTACGCTGTTTCAATAGGTCTTTATCAGAGATGTCTGCAAGAAGTGTTTTTTCTGCTTCTGCTTGAGCCAAAGCCGCAGCCGCATAACGCTCTTGTTTTTCTTTGATCGACAAAGCCGCCGCAATTTTAGATTTCAACAAAGCTTCTGCTTTCGTTTTGAAATCAGCATCAATTGCCGGAGGGGTAAAGGCACGTTTCGCCTTAGAACCCGCTTTTTCACGCAATTCATCTTGAGCATTCAAAAGAGGCATCATGGATTGATGACCAAATTTCAAAGCCGCCAAAACATCAGCTTCAGAGATAAATCTTGTTTCACCCTCCACCATCAAAAGACCGTTGCGAGTTCCCGCAACGATAACGTCCATATCGGACTTTTCCATTTGTTGAGGAGTTGGGTTGGCAACGAATTGACCGTCCACACGACCCACTTGAATTGCGGCTGTCGGTCCGTTGAATGGAATATCAGAAAGATGAAGAGCTGCAGAAGCTCCAAGACTCGCAAGAATCTCAAGAGGGAATGCGCCATCTGCAGAGAGAACCGTCGCCACAACTTGTGTTTCGTTTCTGTATCCTTCAGGGAAAGAAGGACGAATAGGACGGTCAATCAAACGAGCTGTCAAAACAGCGTCATTTGTCGGCTTACCTTCACGTTTGAAGTAGCCACCAGGAATTTTTCCAGTTGCATAGAACTTCTCGATGTATTCAACAGTCAGAGGAAAGAAATCAAGTTCTGATGCTTTTTTTGACGACACCGCAGTAACAAGAACCATGTTGTTACCACTAGAGACAAGCACAGATCCATCTGCTTGTTTTGCCAAACGGCCTGTTTCGATGGTGATTTGTTTTCCGCCCACCGATGTAGTTACAGTCGTTTTCATTAAATCTCCTTGAATTTTGTCACAAAGCCTTATGCCTTGCTGGTGGAAGTTTCCCCTTAGGGGTAAAAAGCTTGAAGGGGCTTTTCGCCCCTTCAGGAATTCGATATTACTTACGGATATCAAGAGCCTTGATAAGGTCTTGGTAACGTTTCACATCTTTGCGATGTAGGTAGTCCAAAAGTTTTCTTCTTTTATTAACCATAGTCACAAGACCACGGCGACCGTGATGATCTTTCTTGTGAGTAGAGAAGTGAACTGTCAAATCATTGATTTTAGCAGTAAGAAGAGCCACTTGAACTTCTGGAGATCCAGTATCAAGATCTGCCGTTTTGAATTTTTTAACGATTTGAGTTTTGTTCTCTTTAGTGACCGCCATTAAAGTCTCCTTTATTTTAAATTTTTCTGTTTTTTAGTATCCAAACCCTTGCAGTCGTCATGGCTGTCGATCTGTAGAGTTTTATTAAGTTTTAAGGTTCTAACCCGTTCCCTCAGGCCGGTCAAGGCCCTAGTATTTGAAGACCCGGCGAAGGACAAAACCCTTTCCAGGCTCTAGACCCACCAAAGCCAGAAGCTGCCCCCCGTCCTGGGCCAATATTTGAACATATTGATCCTCAGAAGGCTTAAAAACCGTAATAAGCTGTGACCGAAGGTCATGGCTTATCTGACCGTTCCCTAAAAGCACCCGATCTTGACCTTTTACGCGGATTCTTTTGATTTGAGGCAATGCCAGCTCCATAGGCACAAAGGCCGAACTTCCAGCCCCCTGTTTGACCGAAGCTTCAATCGCCTCCAGCGTCTGAGCCTGAGGCAAAAGATAGGGCGCGGACCAGGTTCTGCGCAGGGCACTCATCGCCGCCCCACATCCCAGAGCCTTCCCCAAGAGATCGACCCAAGTACGGATATAACTGCCTTTTGTACACTTAATGTCAAACTCAGCCCAATCCGGACCCACTTCAACCGGCGTTACATCCCAAAACTTCATCAGTTTTTTAGGCACCGCCACTTCCTGCTCTCCGCGGGCATATTCATAGAGTTTTTTACCCTGAACCTTAATCGCAGAGTAAATCGGAACCTCTAATTCCATCTCCCCTTGAATCTTCAAAGCTTCCTCTAAAATACGCTCTCGCGAAACATCGACGGGCTTTTGCTCTAAGACCTCTCCGGTGGTGTCCAAAGTGTCGGTACGAACCCCTAGTTGAGCGCGAACCCGATACCCTTTATCTCCTTCGAGAATGTACTGACTCAGCTTCGTGCCTTCGTTGATAAGACACGCCATAAGGCCCGAGGCCATCGGATCCAACGTTCCGGAATGCCCCACAGCTTTTGTACCGAGAATACGGCGGAGCCTTGCCACCACGTCATGACTGGAAATCCCTGATGGCTTATCTACCAACAGAAGACCGTGAAATTGTGTATTATTCGTCATCAGATTCGTTAGAACTTTCGCCTTTTTGCTTTCGTTCTTGATCTAGCTCTTGAAGGATTTTTTCAACCTTCAAAACCTGCTCTGTCGTATGATCAGGATAGAACGTCAATTTAGGACAATAACGCATTTTGAGTTCTTTACCGATGTAGTTTTGAATCTCAAAAGCTCTTTCTTGTAAAAGCTCCAAAGCCTCTTCTTGTTGGGCTTCGGAACCTAAAACACTGATATAAACTTTAGCCGCACGAAGATCCGCTGGCATCTTCACTTGCGCCACCGTCACCAAACCCGGCAACGGCGTCTTAAAACCACGGATCAAAAACTGAGCAATGGTCGCTTGAATTTCTCTTTCTACGCGAGCAACTCGGCGCCCATCACCCATATTTTTCATTATTCAGCTCCCGCACCCAATTCGCGTGCGATTTCTTTCTTCACGTAAGCTTCCATCATATCGCCGACTTTAACGTCGTTGTAGTTTTCAATGCCGATACCACACTCGTAGCCAGAAGCCACTTCTTTGGCGTCGTCTTTGAAACGTTTCAATGAAGCGATCTTACCTTCGTAAACAATCTTATTCTCACGAAGAAGACGGATCATGTTGTTACGCTGGATCTTACCGTCGATCACGAAGCAACCCGCAATGGTTCCCACTTTAGGTACGTTGAAGGTATTACGAACTTCCACGCGACCCATAACTTCTTCCACCACGTCAGGGCTAAGAAGTCCGGCCATTGCCGCTTTCATCTGATCGATCAATTCGTAAACGATAGAGTAAGTACGGATATCAACGCCCAACTGTTTCGCTTTAGCTTGTGCACCCAAATCAGGACGCACGTTGAATCCTAGAACGATCCCCTTAGCCGTATGAGCCAAGACCACGTCCCCTTCATTGATACCGCCCACCGCAGAGTGAATCACTTTCGCCTTCACTTCGCTGGTAGAAAGTTTCGAAAGCATTCCGTTGATGGCCTCAAGAGATCCATGCACGTCGGCTTTCAACACCAAAGCAAGTTCTTTCACGTCGCCCGACTTCACCTTTGCGAAGATATCTTCCAAAGACATTTTCGCTGCTGGAGCCGCCGCCGCTTTTTCAGCCTGTTCTTTTCTTAAAGTAGAAACTTCATTCGCAGTGTCTTCATCTTTCACGATGTCGAACTTATCACCCGCTGCAGGCACGGCCTCAAGACCCAATACTTCGGCTGGCAAACCAGGTCCGACAGATTGAATTCTTTCGCCCTTGTCGTTCACCAAAGAACGCACGCGTCCCTTCATGGTTCCCGCGACGATGTATTGACCGACTTCGACTGTTCCATCTTTCACAAGAAGAGTCGCGACAGGTCCCTTGCCTTTTTCCATCTTCGCTTCGATCACAATACCTGTGCCGGAACGTTTTGGATTGGCTTTCAATTCAGCAACCTCAGCAAGAAGTTTCACTTGCTCAAGAAGCTCTTTAATACCCGTTTTCTTCATCGCCGAAACTTCACAGAAGATCGTGTTTCCACCCCATTCTTCTGGAACGATTTCAAGCTCTGTCAATTGTTGCTTAATACGCTCTGGGTTTGCACCAGGCTTATCCATTTTATTCACGGCAACGATGATAGGTACGCCTGCTGCTTTAGCATGGTTAATCGCCTCTTGAGTTTGAGGCATCATACCGTCATCCGCCGCCACCACGATGATCGCGATGTCAGTGGCGTTAGCTCCACGAGCACGCATAGCCGTGAAGGCTTCGTGACCCGGAGTATCCAAGAAAGTGATCAAATGACCATCTTCCAGTTTTACGCTGTAGGCACCGATGTGCTGAGTGATACCACCAGCTTCACCGGCAGCCACATCTGCATTACGAATCGCATCCAACAAAGAGGTCTTACCATGGTCAACGTGACCCATCACAGTCACAACCGGCGGACGAGTGATTGCTTCCGCTGCCAAATCACCGAAGGCTGTTTCTTCAGCCACCGCGTCGGCCGTCTTAAATACGTTTTGCGCTTCCCAACCGAATTCAGGAACGATCAATGCAATCGTATCGAAATCAAGATCCGTATTCATGTTGGCCATAACACCGTTCTGCATAAGCACCTTCACGAGTTGAGGAGCTTTCAAGCCCATCTCCATCGCCAGGTCGCTTAACTTCATCGTGTTATTCACTTTCACCACACGTTTGTGCGCCGAAGGTGTTGTGATCTGAGTTTTCATTGCCTCACGGTCCAAAAGACCTTTTTTCTTTTTCGGCTGGAAAACCATCTCACGCTTACGGAATTCCACCGCATTGAAGACTTGAACTTCTTCTTCCTTCTCTTTTTCTTTCTCACGAACAGCCGGACCAGCGCCTACACCAGTCACTTTCTTACGTCTGTCGAAATCTTTCTTAAACTCGCCACCAATATCCGGCATCGGTTCTGGAGGAGCCGAGGCAACAAACCCCGTACGGATATTGCGAGTTGGAGCCCCACCTGAAGGCCGATTGAACCCACCAGGACGAGGTCCTGCAAATCCACCACCTTGCGGGCGCTCACCTTGTTGACGGTCACCACCTTGGAATCCACCAGTTCTGGTATATCCACTTTGTGGACGCTCTTGGCGCTGTGGAGCCTGAGACTGCACGCGCGAAAGGTCCATACGACCGATAATATTTCTTTTTACTGTTGTAGCTGGAGTTGAAGAACTCGCTACACCGCTTGTGCCCACTACGACCTCTTTTTTACGTGCTTGAGGCACTACTGGAGCGGTGGGCTCGGGAGCCGGCGCTGCGGGAGTTTCTTTTGCTACGATTGGTTCAGGTTTAACTTTTACTTCTACAGGAGCGGCAACTTCTTCTTTAACGACTTTTGCCGCGACTTTTTCTTCAACAACAGGAGTTGGAGCTTCCGGAGCCGCTTCAACTTCCTCCTCCTTCGCAGGAGCCGTCTTCTTCACAACAACACGAGTCGTCTTCGCAGGAGCCGCCTCTTCGGTTTCAACCACTTCCGGCTTGGAAACGATCTTCGCTACCTTCGGAGCTTCCTCTTCCTTTTTACGACGAATCACAGGAGCTTTCGCCGGCGCTGCGGCCGTAGCTTCACTTTCAGCAGGCGCGACCGCCTTCTTTGGTGCTGCTTTACGAGTTGCTGCCTTTTTGGGCTTCGCCTCTTGCTCGGGGGATTCCCCGCCGCTGAGTTTAATTTTAATCTGCTCTAGAACTTCGGGATCTAACTCCGCCATGTGACTCTTTACTGGCAAATGCCATTCACGGATTTTATCCATGAGGGCTAGCGGGGTCATCCCGATCTCTTTCGCAAACTCAAAAACCTTTGGATTACTCACTCAGTCTCCCTGTGTTGTTCTCTATCCAAAAAACGACTCCGACAACGTCGGAGCTTGTGTACCTATTCTTCGTCCGCTTCCTGAGCATCAAGTTTTTTCAACTCTTGCTTCAAAAGCAGGTCTGCTTGTTCTTTTGCAGACACATTTGATTTATTATCTTTAGCGGCAGTGGGTGCTGTTGGAACAGGCACTCCGTCCGCCTCATATTTCGCGACCAAAGTTTTCGCTTCTTTAGAAAGCTTTTCGGCCTTATCTGGATCGTCGTAACCAGGAATCGTCATCAATTCTTCAACAGAAGCCGAAGCCACCGCTTGGAACGAACCAAATCCCGATTGGAAGATATTCTGTGCCATTGTTTCGCTCATGCCAGGGATCAACATCAAATTGAAGATGGATTCCGCAGTACGAGAAGCCGCTGAAGACTCAGAAATGATATCCAACTTCCAAGTTGTCAGCTTCGCCGCCAAACGCACGTTTTGACCACGTTTACCGATCGCCAAGCTCAACTGAGAATCAGGAACAACGATTTCCATTTCGCGATTCGCATCATCGAGGAACACGCGAGAGATCTCCGCTGGTGCCAATGCATTACAGGCAAAACGAGTGATGTCTTCGTCCCAAGGAACGATATCAATTTTCTCTCCACGAAGCTCTTGAACGATATTTTGTACGCGAGAACCTTTCATTCCCACGCACGCGCCCACGGGATCTACGGAGTTGTCTTTAGAACGAACCGCGATTTTTGCACGCTGACCCGGTTCACGAGCCGCTGCCATGATTTCAACCAC